>NZ_DJAS01000022.1:0-132921 GCF_002429765.1 Sphingobacterium sp. UBA5996 | reverse complement strand
TAAGGGGGGATAGCTAATGGAACAAGCTAAAATAATACGCTTCTTGATAAGAACAATCACCTTTTTTCGTAACCTAATTTTTATTTTGGACGGTAGTGATTTCAAATAATAAACAAAAATACTTTATCTGAATAGGTTCCGTTGTAAACGAGATGAAATTTTAATACTCTAAATTTATTTATTATTTTGATTTTTGATTTCTTTAAACTCTTTTTTCGAAAGGGGTACTTTGCTTGTCATAACTCCATTTATTACGAACAATTTCACAGATATTTCTACTTGCGAGTAAAATCTACCCATATCGACTTTAGCGATTTCAAGTTCACCTAATGCATTTCCATCCGATCCATTGATATTAATATTCCCGACAGTAGGTTCAGTTTTTATGGTAAACTCAAATCTTCCTTGACTATCAGCTGTTTTTTTAGCAATTAATTCATTATCTAAATCCCGAACTTCAATTACTGCATTTGGTACTATCTTATTACTTCCTCCCATGCGTACCTCTCCCTGAAGTGATATTATTCCTTCCAGATCTCTACTCTCTTTTAAATATCTTATACTATATCCACCATTATCCTTAAAATAATTTGCATCTCGTTTCCTATGCGAAATGCAAGACAACATGATGATGGCTAAAAATAGAAACAAAAATCTAACAGCCATGTTTTGTACCCCTTTTGGATGTGCCCTCTTTAAAAATTCCATGTTGTTCAGCATTGATAGTATTAGTTATGCTCGTTTTTGTTTCATCGTCTAATTTTATAATTTACATGAAAAGGGGGAATAATCGCAGCGCTCATTGTAAAAAACAAAATTAAAACGCGATAAAGCTATTTAAAATTAAATTCTAATCCCTCGTATTTATAAAGTTCCACCCTCAGGCCAATATTTCCAGTGCGTGTTTGGTGCAAGAGTAGGCTTATATAATGCTTTATTGCCAGTCGCAAGTGCTTCTGCGATCTGAATAAATGCTTCCATTGCACTCGGTAGTTGATTATCCGCTAAATCAGGATGGAGCCATTCATTCAGCTCTAAGAATATCGGTAAATCGGATGGAATGGTTAGCGATATTTCGGTATTGGTTAGCCAAATATGATCTGAATATTCAGGTACAAAGCTTCTCATTAAATCCCAAGGGGCAATTTTATTTGGATATTCAGGATCGATTTGTTTATGTTTAAGAAAATCAGGATCTGTGTTTAATGGAATAATTTTATCTCTAATTTTTATGGTTTTAACGTTACTATCCAGATATGGGATATAATTTTCATTATCATAAAGAAATGAATCCGTATCAGAATCACTTACGAAACAATTGAAACTGACATGATCATAACCGTTAAGTAGGCAATTGCCATATACATAGGCAATTGTTGTAAAACCCTTTACGTCATAATCGTGATTGTTGAATGCAAAAATTTCAATTAACATTGCCCATCTATTTTCATCGCGAAAAATTACCATTTTTTGATCTCCATGATAGTAATAGCCGTTATCCAACATTGGAAAGGTATAATTTTTAGCGTCTTGGTCAAGTTGACTAAGTATTTCTGCAGTTGATATCATTTATTTAAGTATAAAATATCTATTTGTCTAATGTGTTAGAAAACTTCTCAAGGTTTCTTTATTTATATTTTTAGACAAAGTTTTGATTAATTTTCCTTTGCTATCCAAAAATATAAATGCAGGTATATCTGTAGAGCCCAGATAACGCTGCTGAATTTTTAGGCTACGTTTACCTATGGTTATGTTGCCGGTACTGTTTTCGTCATTTTTAAGGTTCGGTATTTCATCTATCTTGGTTTTGTCATCAATGTACAAAATGACAAACAAAAATTCATGAAGAAGTTTTGTGTTGAGTTTCTTGTCGTCAAACAAAGAAGCTTCGATTTTTCTGCTATCTATATGGTTCCAGCCCGTAAAATAGATGATAACATTCTTGTTGAGGCTGTCTGCTTCCAGGAAAATTTCTGCTAACGTCATAGTATTATACTTCCCCCTGAATAGTGCATCCTCAATATTGCGTGGTGAATCGTCTATACTTGTTTTCATCTCCATATCTACGCTCGCTTGTTGCTGCTTTTTTGCAAGATTTTTGAAGATGCCCCAAGCTTCAAAATAAGAGTAATCTTTCGAAGGATTGGTTTTTATGTAGTTATAGAATTCTTCAACCTCGTTAGAGTCTAGCGGAATTTGCAAAAGTAACTTGCGGTCTGATATCCAATTTTTAAGGTTTACTTTCTTATTTTTGAGCGCTTTGGATGCATTATGAGAACTTTTTAAGAATGGAAATTCATCCGAATTTTGGAACTCTATTATCTTGTCAAAGATGTTTTGGTAAGTTACATCCTTTTTTTTGCCAGAATCCAGGAACGCTACAATTAAGGTGGCAAAAAGTGGAGGCTCGCTAATTATCTCTAGTGCGCTGCTGTCGAGACCGCATCCTCTTAACCGTGCAAAATCTTTAAGAATACTGTCAATTTTACTAATATCTAAATCTTGCAAAGATATTTTCTTTTTCAGAAGCTGTTGGCAGTTTACCTGCCCATTTACAAAGTTTACACTGAAGGTTGCTGACAAAATTATTAGAATAATAATATGGTATATTTTTTTCATTTTTTAAAATAGAGGGCTTTATTAAATATAATGATTTGCAAAGAATTTGGCTATAAAACATGACATACAATTTGATTCGTTTCCAACTTTTAATAAGGCGTTTTTAAATCTGTGATTGAATCATTAACTTGGAAAATAGATAGTTAGCGCGCTTGATGTGCGTCTAGAAGCTTGAGTAAATGATGGGCTAATTCGTCAAAAATAGGGAGCTTATTCGCTGTTTATTAACTGTCATGAATTTTTCTAGGCTCAAATGATTATCTTGATTTTGCAATCTATTTAAATGAGAACTCAATGTGAAGTATCTGGAGTTCATTGCTATCCGTAATCAATATTTGGCGCTATATTTTAACACCTTTTTCAAATTATTATAAAAAATATATGCGTTTAATTCACTTATTCTTCTTTTTCCTAATGCCTTGTCCACTTTTATGGGGCCAAGAGAACGTTAAACTAAAAATATACCTAGAAGGTATAAATAAAGAGCTATTTAACGTGCATTTTGATGATGGTCTCGTGAAATGGATATTATAAATATTACTGTAGCAGATTCTCAAATTCACTCGTATTGCTGATATATAAATAATCAATAAGTTATGAAAAGAAAATACAGAGTTTTGCTTCCAGCCTTAATTTTTGTCGTTCTTAGCTCTTGCAAAAAAGATGAAAAGATAGCAATTGATAACCTGATCGGTAAGTGGACCGTCGCAAATGATGATCCTAGAATGGCCGTAGATGGTTCGTTTACATACAAATTCAACTCAGATATGACCTGCATTAAGAATATATACAATGCGCTTTCAAATCGAGATACGACCATTTTCAGAACCTATGTATTAAGTAATGATAAGACTTTGGTGACGCTCTACGATGAACGCAAGATATATACGGAACAGTATTTGATAAAAAAATTGAATACGAAGGAAATGAAGTGGGAGAATGCTTCTCCTAATGACGGTAACGAGAATAAGAGGTTGGTTCGATCTAACGACCGATAGATTTGAATTGACTTTTAACTCGCCAACTAGTTTTGGTCAATATTTCATTAACTCTCGTCTGGTAAATCTAGTTTAAAGTATTGGGACTTCGATCATTTCTATAAAAATCATGATGAGTAACCTTAAGTGAACTATGTCGAAATGATTTGTTTTCCATAGTACAATTAACTACATTCATACATCGCGTTTTTATTTATGATACAGTATTTAACAGACGATTAAATCAGAACAAGCCTTAGACTGGGAACATCTGTAGAACAATGGCTAGGCCACGTAGAAGACGATGATTATACCATTCTTAAATGGTTAAATATTGATAAGGGAAGCGATGACAGTTTTTCTGTAGCCTATTTCGAATGCTTTGATGAGGGAAATGAAGATTTCATGGACATCTATGCGTTTCCATTGGCTGATCCTGATGAACCTTTTGGAGTGATAAATACTTTTTATTCAATTGATGAGGCATTAAAATTTGCTGCATTCATCCATAAAGCATCTTTTTCATAGATATGTTTCCTGGAATGATTCAGGAAGAATATAGGGATTATATTAAGCGCTAATTTCATCTATGATGTTTCTATGGGCCGATGCTATAGACCTATGAAAGATAGCATACACTTTATAGAGTTGGTAAATTATTGGCATGGTATGACGAAACCGATATTTTCGGGATAATCGCAATGTGAATTTTAATACTTCTGACATATAGATAATACAATCTTTATTGAGGCTGTCTGCTTCCATAAAAATTTGCGCTAACCTCGTCGTATTATACTTCTCCCGCTATGTATAATAAGGATATATATTTTTATAAAATAAATAAATCAATTAGTTATGTAAATTAGAGCAATCCAATACAGCTGTTGGACCATTGAAAACATACAAATAGATCTTTCAATAAATCCCTTATATATGTGTTTGCTAAAATGTAGTAAGAATATCTCCGTGCTTATTGTTTTATTTGCTTTTCTCGGCGATACAACATTGGTAGCGCAAGAAAAGTTAAATGCGTATTTTGATCATCTTTTCCGAAATAATAAAATGATGGGAAGTGTAGCGGTACTGCACAATGATAGTCTATTTTATACAAGTTCAATAGGCTATGCCGATGTTGATTCTAAAAGAAAAAACGATAGCAGTACAAAATTCCGTATTGCATCCAATACAAAAACTTACACGGCTGTTTTAATTCTCAAGGCTGTAGAAGAACAAAAACTACGTTTGGAGACGTATCTTTCGACATTTTATCCCCAAATTAAAAATGCCGAAAAGATCACTATAGAGCAATTATTGAAGCATCGTAGTGGCATAGTTAACTTTACTGAAATCGATGGGAACGAAATATGGGACCAGAAATTTCATACAGAAGCAGAAGTTTTTAACTATATTAAGGATTTTAAAAGCAATTTTGAACCAAATACTGCCTTCGAATACAGCAATACGAATTATGTACTATTAGGGTTTATATTGGAGAAAGTATATCAGAAGTCTTACGCTACACTGTTAAATGAAAAGATATGCAAACCACTTAGACTTAACAATACTTACTTCTCTGCAGAGACAGATCCCAATAGACATGAAGCGGTATCGTATAATATTCAAAATAAATATATTAAAAATTCAAATGTAAATTTTTCCAATCATCCCGCTAGCGGTGGTATAGCGACTACAGCTGTAGAACTTAATCGATTTCTTTCAGGACTGTTTGAGGGTAAATTAATCTCCAAGGAGAGCCTTGCGTTAATGTTACCCGAGAGTAAGGGGGAATACGGAATGGGAATAGAAAAAGCACGATTTAAGAATCCAATAGGGTATATTCACGGTGGTAGAATTGAAAATTATTTCTCGGATTATTGGTATTTTCCTGCGGAAAAGCTGGGGATCGTGACTTTGTGTAACGCCGTTAATATTAACCTAGGCGAAGTCCAAAATACACTCATTCAATATGTTTATGGTAGAGATCCCATCTTACCCGATTTCAATAAAACAAAAGACCTGACTGAGGATAAGTTTCGCAAAATAGCAGGAACCTATCGATATAAGGAGGGGAGTCAAACAATGACGATTTCTTCAGATGGCAAGAATTTGATCGGTCAGTTATCAGACAATGGACAGATGTATGTTCCTTATCGCTATAAGTCAGACTATACATTTGTGTATGATGATGAAGGTAGCATTTTAGAGTTTATGCCCGACGAACAATGCTTGTTGTTGAAAGATGGAGACTTGGTGCTTGAATTTACGAGAATATAAAGATTCAATTTGACATTTTCCGATAGAAGACACGACAATTTTTAGGGAAAGCGGTGAAAAATTATATGGTGTTGTAAAGGAAAAAATGAACCGGCAGGCATACCGTAGCTGGCAAACGATGCTGAATGAGGCATTGGTTCGAGCTGCGGTTATTAAATATCTGAAAGATCATCATTTCAACTCCGAAGAAATCTCAAAGGAAACCAATGAACAGCTAGATAGGGGATTTCTTTGGATTGAAAAACTCGTTGATGAACTAGAAAACTTTGACCGTCAGCGCGACAAATATCCTACTTTAGAGAGTTATATGCCTGTACTTGCTGAGGCTTATCAATCCTATGCTACAAATATTTCTTCTTTAGATGAGTCCTTTGAAGAAAGGAGACCAAAAATTATTTCTTTTGAGGGTATTCAGGATGGACAAACCAATGTCAGCAATACCTTAAAGGAGCTGAAGATAAATTTCGACAGGCCCTTATTGGGACATGGACGGTCATTTAGGGGTATAGACTGGGAATTGGAACCAAACGAAACCTATGAGATCATCATTACAGGGAATGCGTTCCGGACTGCAGATGGGATACCGATTAAAGACCATTATCTAAAATTTAGCACAAAGTAATTTACTGCTGTCTTGGCCGATATTTGACCATACACATAATCAATTTAAATGAATTCTCAGAATTGCTACAAATATGTTTGCTTTATTGGGGCATGAAGCTATTTTTTTTAAGTATGGACAAGTTTTAATCATTGTAGAACCTTTCTCTAAAAATACGTGTGATTTTCTATTTCAATTTTTTAACAGCCTTATTTTCTACGAGCGACTTCATTTGGGTTACCGCTACTTTGTTCAGTTGTATAAGTCTTTCATTTTGTGGTAGGCCTTGTTGGATCAGCAACGCATTTATACTTTCCATGTTGCTTAGCACGACCAACTGTTCTATAATTGCGTAGTCTCGAATATTGCCCTTTTTGTCAGGATTAGTATCTCTCCATTGTTTGGCTGTCATACCAAATAGTGCGACATTCAGTATATCGGCTTCGCTCGCATAAACGAAATTCGCTTGCTGCTTGGTAATTTCAGCTGGAATGAGGTTTTCCTTTATTGCATCAGTATGGATGTGATAATTTACTTTGGCTAGTGTCCTTTGTAAATCCCAGTTCAATTTCAAACGATCATTTTCTTCATCTTTTAGACGCTGAAATTCTTTGATTAAGTAAATTTTAAAATGTGGGCTAATCCACATGCCGAATTCAAAAGCTATATCAGGATGCGCATATGTCCCCCCATATCTTCCTGCGGTCGCTTTTAAGCCGATAGCATTTGTCTTCTTA
The DNA here is from genome assembly GCF_002429765.1 of Sphingobacterium sp. UBA5996. Taxonomy (NCBI): domain Bacteria; kingdom Pseudomonadati; phylum Bacteroidota; class Sphingobacteriia; order Sphingobacteriales; family Sphingobacteriaceae; genus Sphingobacterium; species Sphingobacterium sp. UBA5996. The sequence goes on along the minus strand of NZ_DJAS01000022.1, from coordinate 125,713 downwards.
ACCCAATCTTTAACACTGATTTTATAACTGTTAAGTCCGGCTTGACTTTTAATTATGGCGAATTCGCCATAATTAAAAAGAGGGTTATAAATGCTTTCCCAAATACCCAGATATTCAACTGTGTTTCTGTTTCGAAGCCAGTCAGAAATGAAAAAGTCTCCATCTTTAGCTTTTAGCATATCAGTAAGTGAAATAAACTCTTTTCCATTGTCGAGGATGATTGTTATTTCCTTTCCCTGTACATTAATCTTTTTATTCTTTGCCATATATTTAGATTTGATAGTTATTCTTCGTCAGTTTGAAAAAAATAGACGGAATAATTGGCTATTACAGATTTTATTTTAAGCGAGTAAATATACTAAAAAAAATAGTAATACATGGGCCGATGTTTATAGGGTATCGATTCTAAATGATCCATATCAATTCTCATATTATGATGGGCTTGGGCTCCAGTATTATTTATTTTTTTAATAACGTGAGATTCTTATACTACATGTTTTATCATTTCCTGATTTGAGCTTGTTAGCTCGGCATAACTACATTAGCTTTGGAAAAGTCAATGTTTTTGTACCTATCTTTCATTTTCTTGTCGAGTATGACCTTATCGTTCGTGAATGAAACAGGAGGGGTTTTAAAATGCCAGGTTCCCAGATAGTTTAATGAGTTTTCTGTAATCTTAAAAGTAAAGCGTTCTAATTTGTCTATACTTATCAGGCCAGCATTTACTTTATCTTCAAAACCATCTGTTGTATCCGTATTCTTGAAAATATATTCTGTATACATTTTGCCACCATACCACTTACTATTGGTCCACCAATAGTTTAGAATAGCGTAGTTACCCGGCTCAATGGTATATATGAAGGTGTTTTCCTTTGATGATTTGAATGTTGGCTTCACCCTAAATGCTTTCGCCACTTGACCTGCCGTTTACATTATCTTTCTTGCCGATGATTATTAGCGGATAAAGTTCTTTAGCTCCTTTTGCACTTAGGAAGAAGTTAAAATGATCAATTAAATAATTTCTGTTCTTGACTCGCGCTCCAAATTCACCCAATGCTTTGTTATAGCTTATCGTTTCTATGCTGTAAAGATCGTCCATAGTCGAAGGACGTAATAGAACTGTATCGTTTTCAAGGATCAAATCAGACGAAAAGAAAGTTTCTGGAATCATTTTTTTAAATCGATGGTAATATTTTTTTAATTAAGTTAATTTAAAACAAGTTCCGTATAATTATCGATTATTTTGTGATTGCTTTCAACGGTTTTCTATACAAAGCTAATATAGAGAAAGTTTAAATATCTAACGGTTTGTCCTTATTTTTCTTTCGAAGTAATCTATCCATTACTTTTTTTATTCAATTAATTTTTTATATCGTAGAATTGTCTGTATTTTGCAGACGAGATTTAGCCTATTTGATCCGATGAATTGTAATCATGTAATTAAGCAAATTACTAGGAGGCAGACTATAGCTTTCCTATGTAGTATTCTTATATTTATAACAGTTTCCTGTGTAAAGGAAGAAACCGTAGTACCTCCCGACAATAATCCCACAGAGGTCGTCATTTTGACACCGGAGAGTAATGCAGGCAATAATTTGATCCTAGCAGCTGAAGTCAGATATTTGAACAATAGTGATGCCATTCAGTCGCATGGCTTTTTAATTGAAAAATATAGCGACGAGACTCCCGTAAAAAAGGAATATGCCATTACCACAAGTTTACAATCAGGTCGTATTACTTTTAAAGTTCCCGACCCTGAGCATTACAAAGAAGGTGATTATTATACTTGTAAATACTTTGTTCGGACGGAAAAAGGGCTTTATTACAGTCAACCCGCTAGGTTTTTGGTAAGTAGCCTTAGGGTAAAGCCCAAGGAAGATCTCACAGTTGTCGTAGGGGAGATCATCACTGTTGATGGCGAGTTTGGCGATGCTGAAAAAAATTACGGTTTATACTACGGTTACGTACCATCCGAAGAGCAGAAAGTGCCATTTGAACTTATCAATTCGGGCAAAAGTATTCGTTTCAAAGTCCCGGCTGGAATAGAGCAGGGCAATAATGCGACCTTTAGATTAATTGGCAAAGAAAAAAATGGCGGACAATTAAGCGTTATTGTCGCTCAAGGTTTTATTCTGGCGACATTAGTTCCCCCTGCGATCTATACATACTATGTCGATGAAAATCTTCAGTTACCCTCATCTATAAGAGAATATAATGACAATGCCAGGCTGCAAGTTTTCGTCGGTAATGTTTTTTTGAAGTACTCCAATTACTTGAGACTTTATGACTTTGTTAAAAGTCAGAAGGGTAAGACTTTTCCGATAGGGTACACGAATGGGCGCGACACGATCACCTTTCCACAGCCTTTGCAGCTTAAAGAAGCTGATCCCGATGAGTTCAAGATGATCCCAGAGTATGTTCATCCGGGGACTAATTTTGAAGTAGTAGGGCCAGATCCTGGTCGATTTGATTTTTATGGTTATGCTACTGTTGGAAATAAGAAAGCCTATTATTTACTTCGGGATAATACATCAAAAAAGGGGGAGTTAGCCATAGACGATATTCCAGACGGTGAGTACTCCTTGGAAATGAAAAATAGTTTCTTCAGCTATACAAGCAACAATAAAATTAAAGTAAAGAGCGTACATATCAGTTCAAGCAGTCATACGGAATGTTATGCTGGAGATAAAATAAAGTTAAAAGGTACATTTATACTAAGGCGGTCTTATGGATTGCGTATTGATCCGGCTCAAGAAAGCTATTTTTCAACCTGTAATACGTCGGGTGAGATCATATTTGAAGTACCTGCTACCAAAGCCGGAAATTATCAAGCTCAGGTGACATATCTCAGCGAGATGGGACAACAGAAAAATTACTATTCCAATGCTATTCCATTGCAAGTCAAGGCTACTGTAATCAATTCGGTCTCTCCATTACGTGCTACAGCAGGAACCCTGATTACGATTGAGGGACATGGATTGAATGGATACAAAGTGCGAATCGCGGATAGGGAGATTCAACATACGCTATCCCAGAACGATAAAATACAGTTTAAAGTACCGGATGATCTACCAAAAGGTAAATATCGGGTGAACGCCAGATTTTTTAATTATGTCATTGAAAACGTCGTTTTCGCTAGTGATTACCTTGAAATACTTTAATCGCAAAAAATAAGTTATGAAAAAGACCAGGTCTATATATATAGTTGCATTTTTTTTGCTTTGGCTATCTATAAGCAGTTTAAGCATTTTGGTTGGGTGCAAAAAGAAAGAAGTCATCGAGCCTGTCGATTACAGTCCCATTCAACTGGAAACCACTACATTCAGTGATTTGGAAGATAAAACGGTTACCTTAAATGGACATATAGCTCGATTAAACGGGATGCCTGTGGAGGATTACGGATTCTTAATCCAAAAGGTAACCACCACAAACGGCGAGAAGGAAACTGTTGTCAGCTTGGGAAAAAAAGCTACAGTCGGGAATGTCACATTGAAATACCAGCACAACAGTAATTTTGAGTTGGGAGATCGTTATCGGTATACTTTGTATGTCAAAACAAAGAATGGTTTCTATCGTGGCGAGCCCAATACGTTTGAAGTGGATGGAATTAAGATCAATCTTTTGGAAGATAAGCTTGTGCCTAATAACAATAAAGTAACCGTTACTGGTGATTTTCAGTTCCTCTCCGAAAATATAAAGTTATATTATCAGAGCCAAAATCAGGGTGAGCATGTCATACCCTATCAAGTCGGTAGTGATCGAAAAAGCCTTAGTTTTGTTTTTCCAAAATCTGATAACTTCTATCATGGAAATAAGGTGTCTGTTTTTTTACGTGTTAAAGATCAATCGGGTTTTGCCAGCAATAGGACAATAGCTAACATTGAAGTTTTAGGTGTAGCCAATCCACCCGTAAAAACTAAGTTTTATCTAAACGAGCCTATACCCATCACGGGCAACGCAATAAAATGGGATGGAATGCCTATGTCGGCGCCATTTTATATGCTGATCAATGGAAAAAAAGTTGAATGCTATCACCAGGTCAATTTATATGAAATTGAAAGCCTAAAAGGAGGCAAATTTCAATTGGGCTTCCATAATGGGAAGGATTCCGTTATTTTCAAAGATTCCATTGAATTGATCAGACCGCTTGGTAGCAATATCCATTTTACAAAAAAGGTGATCCATTCTCCTTCCTTAATGAGGATCGATGGGATTGATATGTATACCTATCTCATGAATCCAGAAAAAGCTAGTTATTATCTAGGTAAACATAGCATCGCCCATTCTTTTGATAGCAGTACCGGGAGTATAGAGACATTTACCGTACGCGATGTCCCAGATGGCGTTTACACTTTTGGATACAGTAGCCCTTATTATTCAGTCAGTTCTACGGAGCGAGTAGAGGTTAGGACCTTGAAGTGGAATACACCAGCAGATTTGACAAAATTTGTTGGTGAGCCATTTACGATTACAGGCAACTTCATCGAGGGTCAGACTTATTCGGTTATCGGAAATGGAATTTACGAGTATCCTGTTGCTCGAGACGGTAAAATACAATTTGCTTTGCCAGGTTATATCATTGGCAGTACAGAAATTCAGATCGGTTATAGCGTAAATTACAATTATAATGAGAATTATTATTCACCCCAAAAACAGCAGTTATATATTCGCAATTTTGAAGTCACTAGTATTAGTCCGTTAAAAGGGTATCCCGGTGATGTCGTCACGATTAAAGGTCGGGGGCTCAGCCAAATAAATGTGACCATAGGTGGAGCATATGCTACCAGCGTTTTTCGAAGTTCTGAAGAACTTCGATTTATCGTACCGGCATTTGCATCCAGAGGAAAAAGCGAAGTTATCATGACGATGCACGACAAAACCATGAAGTATAAAGATCTTTTTGAAGTTTTATAGCTCGCTGAATCCCCAGAACTTGCTTACTCCTGCAGATCGGGAAAGTTACTAATGTGCTTTGGAAATTACATCAATTGTGTCTAGGGCTTTGAGGTCATCACAAAGCTCCGGGCACTATATCAAAGCATTTCATTAACCTGAGAAGCGAGTGTAGTTTTACTATTTCCTTCTTACAATTCCCAATTCTCCAACTTCGTTTTGCCTTTGAAAGAATCTATTGAAAACCGAAATAATTCTTCCGAATATCCATTGTAATAAACGATATATTTTCCATTTCCAGCTAACTTCACATAGCTTGAACCACCTGTGTCATAAAAGAAAGGTCTTCGATACAGTTCTTTGCATTGAGGTCATAACAAACGATCCAAGTCGTATATTGTTGGTCCCATGTAATCGCATATATCAACTTGTTTTTCGTATCAGATTGCCAATAGTTGCCTTGGATGGGTTGACCTATTGGTGTTTTTGTTTTATAGTTGATCAATTGATTTCCTAAGAACGCCAGATCTTGGAAAGGTAGGATGCTAATCTCATCATAAACAAAGTTCGAGACCTTCTTTATCGGATCCCAAGTAAAAAAACCTTGATAATTTTCTTTCATTCCAAAGTCAATACCGTTATATCCCAAATCAAAATTGTTATAAAAGAGTCGCGGATGAATAGCACCTTCCAGTCCTAAAATTAACACACTTGGTGGTACGATGCTATTACCTCTTTTGTTTTTTCATTTCTTCTATCTCTCGCTTTAGCCGATCTCGATCTTCTTTCTTTGAAAATTCTTGTTCCGTTGCAGAATAATCGTACTTGAATAGTCTAGCTTTTATCTTAGTATTATTGACAAAAATACCAAAGTCTATGTTTGCTATCGTAAGCAAACCAAATGCTTCATAGCTAGGCTTACTATCAGGCGGTTTGGATATCCTCTCAAGTGGAGATTTTGATACCGTTGCCTATCCAGTTTCGAAAATCGAAGACCATTCGATTCGGATGATTTTTTCCATTTGAATATTATGCTGAGAATTCAAAAATCAATTTTTACTTAGTAATATCCGAAATCTCCATTTTATACGTAAATGCATATAGTTTTAAAATAGTCTGCTTATTTGTATGCTTTTACATATAATATTGTTGCCTTTTTTTGTTTTATACGTTTTTGCATATAGTTATATCGTATTATGTGATATTATATGTTTTTGCATATAAATGTATATATTTGTTTAAAGTTTATTATTATGATGACATTAGCGGATTTTGTAAAATCAAAGAGAAAAGAAGTCAACCTAACACAGGAAGAATTTGCTGAACGAGCTGGTGTGGCATTAACCGTAGTCCGGAAAATCGAGCAAGGAAAGGAAAACCTAAATTTGGAAAAGGTGAATCAAGTTTTGAAGATGTTTGGACATACTTTGGCACCGGTTAGCTCAAGAGAAATAACGAAATCAGAAAATAAAAGAGATTATGAGGCGGGCAGATATATATTATAAAAATGATTTGGCTGGTAAACTTACTGAAACGAATGAAGGACAATATATTTTTGAATATGATGAGATGTACATCAAGAATTACCCAAATCAGTTCCTGACTTTCACAATGCCGGTTGTAGAAAAACCATATATTGATAAAAGATTATTTCCTTTTTTTGAAGGGCTGATTCCAGAAGGCTGGTTATTAGATATTGCTTCCAAAAATTGGAAACTGAATCGAAATGACCGGATGGGATTGCTTTTAGCCTGTTGCCAAAATTGCATAGGAGCGGTAAGTGTGCAACCAATAATACATGATGAAAATGAAGAATAAAAATTGCTTATACTGTTATCGAGAATTAAATGCAGAGACAGAAGGTGACTTTCATGAAAGTTGTAGCTTGGAATTTTTCGGGACCAAACAGCAACCTGTTTTTGAATATTCCATGGAACAAATGGGGGAACTAGCAAAGAATATTGTCGAAAGAAGTGTCGCAGTTCCAGGAGTGCAACCAAAATTGTCTTTATCTGTAGTTAATGATACACTTAATGATCCTGACAGAGGGCGTTTGACAGTCATAGGAGCTTTGGGCGGTAATTATATTTTCAAACCACCTTCCGAAATCTTCCCTGAAATGCCGGCGAACGAACACGTTACAATGCGAATTGCCGAAGCATTCGGGATCAATGTAGTGAAATCAAGCCTGATAAGGATGTCTTCCGGGGAATTGGCCTATATTACCAAACGGATAGATAGGACAGACACCGGAGAAAAAATCCATATGCTGGACATGTTGCAGATTACGGACGCTTCCGATAAGTATAAAAGTTCCATGGAAAAAATAGGGAAGGCCCTAGATGAATATTCAGATAACACCCTGTTAGATAAGAGTTATTTTCTGGAATTGGCGGTGTTTAGTTTTTTGACGGGCAATAATGATATGCATCTGAAAAATTTTTCAATGATCGATGGTGGTAATAGTTGGAAACTAGCTCCTGCTTATGATCTTTTAAATGTCACAATATTAAATCCGGACGATACAGAAGAACTTGCGTTAACTCTTGAAGGAAAAAAGAAAAAGCTTAAGTGGCAGAATTTTGAAAATTTAGGTAAAACAATGGGATTGAATACTAAACAGATATCTAATATGGCCGGGCGTTTTCTGAAAAATAAACCGTTGGCATTCAAATGGATTGATAATTCATTTTTATCTCAGGATTACAAGGACCTGTATAAACAACTGCTTGATCTTAGATATGAGATTCTTAACATGTAGAGAAGAAAATCCTTAAATTATGGATTATTTGTGGGATTTACACACATCGTTTCACTTCGATAATTAGCACGCAAATAATAGCGCCACATTTTTATAACAGGAAAACTTATGATAAAGTATTTCAAAGAACAGCGAGTACCATTTTTTATTGCTTTGGCCTATGTTGGAATAGGTACCTTGTCGGTATGTTCGATTCTTACTGGTGATCCGTTTTATAACGAATGGTTTGTTGTCGGTACGGTATTTACATTTCCGGTATCAATTATAAGTTTTGCATATCGCTATGCGGAAGGAGATCTACTTTACCCTGTATTTATCATTCAGGCAATTATGTTTGTACTTACTTTTTTTATTCTGAGCCATCTATTAAAGGCAGAGAAATAAAAAAGAGCAGTTGAAAATGACGATGAAAAAGCGGTGATAATCGCTATAGCAACAGTGTGATATTAAAATATACATCGCTATAACGTATAAAATTTTCATAGCTCACACCTAGCGACAATCCCTTCGTAAATGTCCGAATCCCCTATTATATACTGTTTATGTCCATCATAAAAGGCTTGGCAAATAAATATAGCAAAAGTTTGAATTGTTTAAGTGATTATTGATCTTTATATAGATAAATCTTTGATAAGCCAATAGAACTATGCGAAATATGAAAAGAAGACTTCGCTCTGCGGAAATCAAGCTGATTTCCCATTTGGTGCGAGATACACCAGAGGGAGCCGGTATTATAGCTTCATTGGAAGACTTGTTTGTTGAAGAAATGGACGATGGTGGAATGGGCAGCCTCCATGTAATTATAGAAGGAGAGGATCATAGGCGTTCTGGCGGTGTGCTAGCCGATATGGATTCTCACGATGTCGACGGAATGTATTTGCTTATCTCTGTTATCGTGGATACTGACGATAATTTTTATGAATTAGATATTTTCAAAGGTGATTTTTCTCCTTTGATACAGTTACCTGATGTATCAATAAATTTATGATGCGGTATCTAAACAAAGATGAAATTCAATCCAGATTGAGATTAGGAAAATCAGTGGAGCAATGGTTGGGTGTTGTTCAGGAAGCAGATCATACCATACTCAGATGGTTAAGCATTGATAAGGAAAGCGACGAAAGCTTTTCTGTGGCCTATTTTGAATCCTTTAATGAGGGAAATGAAGACTTCTTGGACATCTATGCGTTTTCGTTGGTTGATCCTGATGAGCCATTTGGCGTGATAGATACTTTTTCTTCAGTTGCTGATGCGGTAGAATTTGCAGAGGCGACCTACAAAGCCTCTCCTAATAAATACACTGCTGCAGGAATGATTCAGGAAGAATATAGGGATTATATTAATCGATAATTTTTTGGTTAGAAAATATAGAAAATGAAAAGTTATGTATTATTTATTTTTGTTCTTTTATTAGAGGTTCGAGCGTCAGCGCAGTCTCTCTATTCCGCCAATCTGGACAGTGCCAGTCTGTTTCCAACAAAACACGGGCATTTCGAAAACTATGCATTTGTACTGAATGGAAATGTTATTGAACAGGATTCTTTGATCAATTATGCCGGCACGAAATTGAATACTGTGTTTCCTTACCCTATCCGTTTGGGAGGGCTCCATTACAGTGGAGCTGTTTATTTCCACAACAAAGAATACTATGCTCCCCCTGTACGTTATGCCAATGATCCGGCCTATTTTGTCAATGGTAGACAGGTTAGCCCATATCGTATTCGTTTGCTCAAAATAGAAGTATTCAATAAAATCTCCAAGACAATACCTGACACAACAATAGACGGTAAATTATACAAAGGTTCCATTCACATCGATACTGATGAGGACGTTTTTGCGAATCGTATTCTACTGCCAGAACTGATTGAAAAATATACCCATTTGCCGCTCGAAAAGGTCATCGTCCATTGGCGTGGTCTAGGTAATCGTTACACCGATGAAGACGATATTGGTACTATCATTGATGCAGGTTTCCCAATCCATTCGTACAACCTAGGCAAAACGGATCCTATCGGTAACCCGGGCATTCGCACCATAGAGATCGATCGTGTCCGTTTTGCGGAAGGCGAACGTTATGTTGTTCATATCGTCGACAATACGTATAAATGGCGGAATGCCAAGGCAAATTTAATTTTTAGTGATCCACTGGCCGTTGATACAATATCCCCCTGTTACTTGCCTGATTTTGACGAAGACGGTTATTCCATTTTTACCAGTACCGAAATTTCTGCGCAGCCTTATAAGGGTAATAAAGTCTATTTGAAAAAACTAGCTACGTCAATGGGATTATCTACGGAGAAAGCGCCTACCGCAATAAGGGATTCAATCCTAGTACAATTTGTTGTGCTCAAAAATGGAATGCTCTCAAGACTACAAAGCCTAAGCCCCGAAAGAGCCTGCCATGGAGATATACTAAAGGCGATCAAAAATAATGCTTGCATTTGGTCTCCCGCAATAATGGGAGGACGTCCAGTATATGCTTGGGTGAAAATGAAAATTTTATACAGCACGGATTCTCGGGGAAATATTCGATCCCTGGATCATATTGGAATTCCATATAGTATAAGAGAATTAAAAATAAACCCATGAAGATAATATACACTACCTATTACCTGTTTGTTTTTATATTTATGCTATTAGCATCTAGGACATTATCTCAACAGGTAAATACCAGTGGGCGGGATAGTTCGCTATTATTTCCCAAAAGTTATGGCGCGTTCGAAAATTATGAATTTATCTTAAATGGTGGGACCATCAGCCATGAAGATTTAGTCAATTATCCCGGAGCAGTGCTGGGTAGGGCATTACCTTATTCGACTACAGCAAAAAACAGATACCAGGGGGCTGTCTACTTCCATACTCCCTGGTATCCGCCATCACCTTCTGATCAGTATGCCGACGATCCGGCGTATTTTATCAATACGATACAGGTCAGTCCTTATACAATTCGGGCATCAAAGGCAAAATACTATAAGCAGATCCGTCGATCAGCACGGGATACGCTGATAGATGGTATATCCTACAGGGGTTCCATCCATGTAGATACTGAAGAAGATTTTTTTGCTGACCGTATTGCCTTGCCAGAACTTATCAGGAGATATACGGGCTTGCCTATTGAGCAGGTTACCGTACATTGGCATAGTGGATATCTTAATCCGTTGAATCCCGGCGTTACCATTCATCATAATTTTTTGTTGTATTATATCGATCCCAGGGGTATTAAGCAGATTAAGGTCGATCGGATCCGCTTTGCCGAAGGAGAACGCTATTTTGTGCATTTAGTGGACGATGGCTATCCGTTTAGCTATTATACAAAAAAGGGTTGGCGTTCACCGCAGCACACCTATTTGATGTTCAAGTATCCACGTGTTTTCGATCCTTCTGCACCCTGTTATTTAGCTGATTTTGATACAATAGGTACGAGAATATACCATCGTGCGAAAGAAGAACCCCGTCCTTTAGGAGGGGAGGAAGTTTATGTAAAAAAACTATCGGCTATTATGGGGCTGCCTAAAGGAAAACTGAAAGGGGCAATGCGTCTGGATTCAATCACTGTCCAATTTGTTGTACTTGGAAATGGGCAGATTACCATGCTCGAATCCATGGCGCCTCTGCAACCAGAGCATATAGGCATATTAAAAGCTATCAAACAACATTCGTGTGTGTGGCCTGTTGTGTGGGAAGATGGACGGGTTTTGCTCTTTCGGCGAAAAATGGTTGTTTATTACCATAAAAATAAAGCAGGAAATATGAAGTCGCTAGATCGGCTTGAATATCGATAAAAATGGAAATTAAATTTAAAATTGAACAATTATCATCTTCTAATTTGGATTATCATGAAGAGCTAATTCACGAAAATATTAAAACAAGAAAGTTATTCGATGCTATTTATCAATCATGGAGTAGGTGTTGGGGCAGTAATTGAATAGCACTGATTTTATTAAAAAACAACGCACGAAAATGAAGGTTCGTATAGATTATAAGGGCTCTGTTATCAAAATATAACTAGCCCTTATTCCTATACTTCGAATCCCCAGGTTTGTGTTTGTGCGGTTTCAGATCCTGATGTTTGGGTTTCGTTTCGGGAGTAACCCGTTGTCTTCTGTCGGGTGTGCCGTCTTGTTTCTTCCGCTTTGGTCCCGGTTTGATTGCTTTAATTGTTTCCATATAAAAAATGTTTTTATCTAAAATACAGTTAGATAAGGAGGTTATTTTATGGTATCCCGTAGAGTATTATAAAATTCTGAGGCTATAATTGCATTTTTGATTTCTCGATAGATAATCATTAAATTTAAGAATGAGCCATAATATTGCATTACCTAAATCAAGTCGAGAAGAGTAGCTAGAAACTATTTCTCGAAATCTGTTGTCGCTTAAATTTGATCCTTCATTATTTGAACTTCGTTCTGAGAGTCAACGAGACAAAGGGATTGATTTTATAGGTGAAATCAAGCAGAATGGTGTGTATACCAATTTTCGTTTTGCCATACAGCTGAAATCTACTGAGTCTAGTAAAAAGTTAAAAGATGGATCTATAACATACCCAATTGAAGTAAGTAATTTGAATTATTTAGTAAATTTTGGAATTCCTTCCTATTATATTCTATATGATTATCCCGCAGATCAGTTTTATATAGAATCAGTCGGAGAGGTATACCGCAGTTTTTTTGATAAGTATAATTCAAAAAAAACTCCCAAAACATACAAAGTCAAATTCAGACAAGCTCTTGATCATGCAAAGATTGATATGATTTTTAAGGAAGCTTTCGATTTTGGTAATGTACAGCGTAATGTAGGAATGCATCTTCGATTAAATAACAATGAAGGAGGAAAGTTAAAAGGTATTGTTATCGATGATATTCAAGAGGTATATAATATCGATCAAAACATAGCGTTTATTGAAAATTATGGCTATGAGTTGCTGAATCAACATGCATTCTACAGGATTATTGAGATAGAAGAGCGCTCCCATCCGAGAGATAATGCTTCAGCAACATTTAATATGGTATGTGGAATAGCCTACTATCATCAACATGATTTATTGAAAGCTATTAACTTCCTTAAACTGGCTTATAGTGATTTAAATAGTTTGCATCCAGAAGATCAGGCTATGGTCACATATACGCTAATCCAGGCAAAGTATTTACTTGGGATAATAGGGAAAGATGAATTTAGTAAAGAGATTGAAAGGGTTGTTGAGAATGAAAATGTAGGAACATCTTTACAGTTTGAAAATCTCTATAACAAATGTTTTGAAGGAAATGAATTTGGAGCGGAACAGTTAAGGAAGTATTATGATAGTGTCATCAAAATTCTAGACAATAATCCGCAGTTCGCAGATATGCGGATTGTTGCCTATGCTCATGTGCTAAAAGCCGAAGCGAAATTATTATTGTACGAGCTGGTTGGGAATTATTTAATTTCAATTGGTAGAAAAGTCGACGCCTATCGTGACTTACTTATAGCAGAATGGTTGAAGCTGGATGAACAATATAACGATCAATTGAAAGAGCTAGTGAAGTTTGCGAAGGAGAACCACAATTTTTTAGCAGTATGCAATCTTTTATGTGTGAAAATAGAGTGGGAGTTTACGAAAACATACTATTTTCATTCCTTTAGTAATTGGAATAAAGAAACTCTCTCAATTAACATTGATATAAGAATAGAGGACCGTGATTTTTTACTTCTTTTATTAAATGATCTAGATCCAATTTTGGATACTTATGATAAATTACAGCATCGTAGAAATCAGTTTCATTGTTTGGTGTTACGGTTTGAGATCTTACATTTTTTAGGAATGAAAAATGAAGCTGATACCTGCATAAATTTGATGGAAAAACTAATAGAAGCGTATGAATTGAACGCCTTGCATAAAAATCTTGATCAGTTGGCTAATGGTCATACAAGGTCTAATTTATTTATGGAAAAATTTATCAATCAATGTAAAACAGTAGATCGAATAGCGAAGAATGGAGGGATGTATGAATATTTATATAAAGATATATCCCCAGAATTGAATGCTTATCTTGGACGAAAACCGAAATGGTCGCTTGCTGGGTTATTACCTCTTATTTATCCCGAGATTCGGATGAATACTAGTTTGGAAAATATATAGTACTAATTTTCTTTTGCCTGATTAGAAGCAATAAGTATGCATTTAGGTACTAAATAATTTTCCCTCAGTTTTGGAATGATTTAGAAATGAACACCTCTATCTTTCAAATCGATCTATTATGTAATTTATCTTTCGTAGGCCAAAACTAAGTGATTTTTCGAGAGAGGAGATGATAATATTCTTGTAATAAGTTGAATTATTGACTATACTACTACATCTTCTTTAAACATGGTGTTAAGCTCTAAGACGCCAACTAGATATTTGTTAAATGGCGTATCAGCAGTTTTCTCATGGAGGATGCCACGAGCGGTTCCTAAAGTTATTTCAGCAAGATGTTTTGCAAAGTTTCTCGGCAATGTTATGTGGTTTTTATCCTTGTCGGATAGACTTTCCAAATCATCACCATTCATCTCAAACTCGCAAGAAACTTTAATCTTAATAAATGGTCTTTCTTTATCCAAAATTGTGTAATCCATTATACAGCTAATTAGGTTGGTGTTCTCATAAGTTTCGAATAACACCTCTATTGTCTGTTGAGAAGGTAAGGTCGGTGATAAATCAGGCGCTTCACCGATAGTTGCAAATTGCAGCGTTTGAATCTTGTGCAACTTAAAATGTATACTAATAGATTTTTTTTCCACGACTAACTATGTAAATTGTTCTTCACTACAATATTTAGAAGTTTCTGTTATTGGCGCGCTTTTTAAAGCGTGGGATACATATAAATTCTTTGCAGGACGTTGTATAGGTATTACAACAATATTCGATTCGAAAGTCTCCCACAATGAACTTATATGTTCTTTATAACAAACCGCTTTAATATTAAGTTTTTTTATAAAAATGTCATCACTTTTGATTTCAATTAGTTGTATCCCAAGAACTTTTTCTATTTTATCAATAGTGTCCATTGTGAAATTTTCAGATCCTTTCACCCATTTGCTCACTTGTTGTTGACTTACTCCCAGTTTTTCACTAAACTCTTTTTGGGATATACCCAATTGGCGCAAAGTTCTAAGAATCTTTAACGCGATTAATTGAGATTTTCGGTGTATACTTTGTTCAGCTTTTTCCTTTTTAAAACGATCAACAGCATTACTTTTCTGCATTCCGCCAAAAGCTTCTCGAAGTTTTTCAAAATTATTTGCCATTTGTGTCTTAATTTTTATTTGCGAATTCTATATACCCATAATCAGTGTCGTCATCGATGCCCAATTTTTTTAAATAATCTGCTACATATTTAAGTTTCTTCAATTCTTGTGCCGTATGTTCTCTTTCTTGCAATTGTTTTGTCAATTTTATTGCCCCACCTGTAACTACATATTTATTTTTACCTAATCGAATAGCATATAGCCTTAGCATCGATGCTGTGGTATCACTTCCATACGCTTTAGACTCCGATCTTTTTATGGTTATATCATTTTTGTGCAACGGTACAAAAATATGGCTATCGAGATTTCCTTTTTCTGCATAATAAATAATATCGTCTTTGAAAGCCTGGGCTTCATCTAGCACTCTATTAACGGCATCTTCGCAACTTAAATTCCAAAATCCATCTTGGAGATCACTTTCATTTTGATAAAAAAACTCTTCTAAGTACTCGATATCGTCCCATTTTGAAAAGCAGTCATCAAAGCAATCTTTTTCATCTTCTTTATACTTTATTGCAGCTAAGGAATCTTGGACTATTTCAAAGATACAATCAATTTTCATAAAATCAACTTTTAGGTTTACTTTTATTAAATATTATAACACGGCTAACTTTAAAGACTAATACAATAGTAGTTAAAATAAATCAAAAATTGTCTAGCCGTTATTATTAAATTTTTATTTGACGGCTATTTGATTTTTTCCATATTAACCTTCGTTTTTTCTGTCTTTTTATTTGGGGGTTATTTGGTTGTGTCCTTGGGAACTGGGATGACGGTGTACTATTTTCCGCTTACCTCAATTTACTAAACTAAATTTAAGTAGCTATTTTAGGGCGAGATTACAAATGTAGTTGTGTGTTGTCTGTATACCTCCACTTCCTAAAAACTTTATGTTTTGAGAATTTGGCTCAGTGCTTGCTGGTAGTTTAGGGCCAATGTTTCTCTCTTCCTAATTAAGTCTTATAGTTCCCCAATGAGTTCTTTGCATTTATTTTTGTCTTCCATTTAGTTTGATTTACAAATCGAATCCCAATTCGGATAGCATTCGTTCGTGATTATTCATAAAATACTTCATCAATTTATACTGTTCAGTATCCTGATATGCAATTAATTTTATTCCATTTTCAGTTACCTGATAGATATCTGCTTCGGGATAGGCCATCAGAATAGGGGAGTGTGTTGCAATAATAAATTGCGATCTAAGTTCTACAAGCTCTCTTATTCGGCTCAGCATGTTTAACTGGCTTACGATAGATAGTGCTGACTCTGGCTCATCAAAGATATAGAGTCCGTTTCCGTTTAGGCGATGATGTAATAATGAGAGAAAGCTTTCACCATGAGAACGTTTGTGTAGTGATCCACCATAGGATTTCTGAGCTTCATATTGATCTACTGCGGTGGCTACATTATAAAAACTTTCAGCCCTGAGAAAATAGCCATCTTTGTTGCGGTATGCCGTACGTATCACTTGGATATCTTCGAATAAAGCGGAATGAGAATCCATGGTGCTAAAATTAAAATTACGGCTTCCACCTTCTGGATTAAAGCCTGCATTTATAGCTATAGCTTCTACGAGAGTCGATTTTCCGATACCATTTTCTCCGACAATGAAGGTCACTGGACTCCGAAACTTTAGTTCATCCAGTGCTGACAATGATGGAATATTATATGGATAATTGCCACGGTCTTCCAGCGATTTCTTATTTCGGATTTGGCTAATATAAATCATCTATTATTTAGTATTATTGATTAAACGGAGATATCCCTACGGCAGTAATTCTGTCATAATTATTATAAATCTATAGATGAAAGACTGTTATCGCTAGGCTCATCTTTTTAGACTAAGAAATTTCCAAAGGTTGAATTTGGATTTTTTCTTAATTTCCTCAATATGTTTTACGAATATTTTTTCTAAATCCAAGTCAGATTTAATCTCAACTTTCTCTCTATCTGTGACGGCAATGCCAGTGTGGCCAGGGACATTAGAAGGTATCTCTTCAAACTTTCCTAAGGCGGTCATTTTTTCTATTATTTTTAACCCATCAGCATATTCTTCAAAGAGGGGAGTTGATAGTGGGTGATAGTCTGGTGAAGATAGGATAAACTTCACAAAAAAATACGGATCTAAATCCCCAAACTCAAGCCCGAAGACAAGCGGAACTTCAATATACTGCCCGGTTATTATATTTTGAAAACCACAATGAAAACCATGGACAAAATATTTCCATTCTGCAACTTTTCCGATCTGTCGTTCATCCCTCTTTAACTCATTAAAAGTATCCAGTGGAAAATCCTTGTTTAAATTTAAATCAAGTTTGTCAACCAGCATAAACACTAATTGTTTGCCTAGTCGCCTGTAATCTTTTGCACATTGCTCAAAAAAGTTTTGATGATCTTCAATTTCTTTATCCGTAATGAGTTTTACAATGTTTAGTTCAGGGTCGATCTTATGGATCAAGACTTGAAAACCAGAAAGAGTATCATCAAGATATTGGCCAATTTGTTCGCGCTGTTTGTTAATCTTTCCTTTAAAAATAAGTTTTAGGGCTCTTTCTCTTGAAATGGATTTGATTTCATCTACTGATGGAAGTTGGTCAATTGACTTAATAATAATAACATCTGTTGTTCTGTCCACAAAGCTAATTTAAAGAAAATTTTGTGCAACAAGTGGTCATGCAGAGAGAATAGCCTTATTTTAATTTGACTATAATTGATAATTATTCATAATAATTGCGTTGAAAATATTGTACCCTCCTTGGGAATTTAGCTGAGTTTCGCCTCTCTTGTTAGTTTACTTTTGTCTATACCCAAGTCATTACTGAACAAATCAACCAGTATTTCTTCAATTTTGCTTTTATTAAAGGTGCTTGGGTTGCGTCTAGATTTCAAATAGCTTTCCCTTGTCATTTTTTTTACTACTTGACCAACAGTTTGCAGGTCAAGTATATTGCCGAATTTTCTTGCAAACCAAAGTCCAACAAAATACAAATTTGCTGTAAAAATAGCATATAGTATTTTTTAATACGCCATTGAAAATACTGTTCGTTTCATAATCCAATAATCTATTCAAGCCGCGTTCGTGATCATCCAATGTTGCTATTGGTCTTAAGCTATCCAAGTATCCTCATATTTAACAACCTTCCATTTGCCTTTTATTTTTTCAAGAATAAAATACCACCCCTGGCCACATAATCCACCGCAGATATGATCCACGGATACAAAGGCTTTTTGACCGTCACGTGTCAGGATAGGTAAGTGGAAGACCAGTTTCGTTAAGAAACGTTCTTCCTCAGTCAATCTATTGCTGTCTTTAACCATATACTTGTGAGTGATCGATTGGGGAATGAAGACTGTATCCCTGGCTCTTGTCTGATTTAGGAAACCGATTGAATCCTGCATGTTATAACCAAGATGGTCAAACAATTCCCGGATTCCAATAGCATCCCCCAGAGGATAACCCTCCTTATAGGACGTATGTATCAGATCTTTTTTAAATTTGTTTTCAATATAAGTCTCAGGTTTTTCAGTTATGATCAATCGATTGATGTAAGTGTCATGGTTAAATATCGCTTCTAGTATTTCCGCATAGTCTTTTTCAACTTTAGAATAATCAAAGCGTTTATCTGGCATTCTTGCCTTAGGTGCTTTTTTAGTGGAGCTTTGGCAAGCTACAACAAGAAATAAGAAGGGTATTAAGAAGTATACTTTCATAAAATAGGGCAAATGATTTTAAAGATGATGTCAAAAAGTCTTCTTTTCCATAATGCAATTTACTAAATTCATACATCACGTTTTTATTTATGATACTGTTGGAGGAGAAATTCAGAATTGTATCTTTTGGGATTGAGGTTAGGATAGTAAGATCTCAATGAAGTAACTAACACTTCTAACATATAGAGAAGACAATCTTAAATTATGGATTATAGAGCGACAGGAATTGATGCTGTTATATTTTATTCAATGATCCACCGTCAACTAACTGAGCGGTTCATTCCATTGAGGTATACCGATAAACATATCATTTACAAATTTTTCTGTATACCGCTGCATTCCAGTTTCCTCCTTATCAAAGTAGGTCTTTATTTTTGAGCATACTTTAGGGTTGTAGCATAACTTGACGCGGAAGTTTTCGATCCATTCTGCCCGTATAACAATGGTAATTAATTTTTTCGTATCTCTGGACAATCCGATTACGGTAATATCTTGGCACATCCCAGCATACCAATCAATAATATACACTTTGGTGCCCGGGCTAAACTGTTTCGTGCCATAGCGGGTTTCTATTTTCCCTTGACCATAGCTAATTTCCTGTTTGATGTTAGCTACCAATGTCCATAATGGTATAGGTTCTAAATGATCCATATTTATTCAGCGCTATTGTAGATATGACGCCATCGGTGTCTGTCGAAATGTTTTAGTTTTCAATGATAGTGACGTCAAGTCATCAATAATGATTTCATCTATTTGAAAATCGGTGATTATTTTTTCCTGAATGTTTGCATAATCTAAGGAGTCAATTATTTCGCCTGAGAGGATATCGAAAATATATAATGTACCTCCTGCGTACGCATTTTGGCCACTTTCAGGCATAAATCCATGAATACAACCTAAATTGCTCTTAGTTGTTATGATATTGTAACACCAAATTCTATTATCTTTTTTAAATTTGGAAAAATTTATTGACCATATCGGTTTCACCACATTGTCGTGTGTAAAGCAGTGCAATGAATTTTTTTTGTCACTTATCAATAAATAGGCTTGGGTATTATCAAATTTGATCCAACTCGTACCGCCTACATTTTCAAGTTTTATTTCATCGAAACAGTGATTGTCAAAGTGATACCTCAAAATAGATTTTTTCTCTGTTGGAATATAAATAATATTGCTTTTAAGGTGTAAATCTGCATTGTACAGACTTTTGTCGACTTTATCTTTTTTGAAAACTACCTCACCGTTTTTAATATTTACACAACATAGTCCACGATAATATTCAAGTAAAAAATAGTTAGATGATTTATCTATTATGCTTCTATATCCCAGGAACTTTTCTGTAGAAAAGAGTTGTTGTTTAGTCTCAATGTCAAAAGCTGTAATTGTCGTTTTATTTACATTTCGTATTGTTAGCCAATTTTTGGAATTCAAAAGTATAATATGGCCATTAGGGGCAAAATCTAAGAGGCGGAATTCTTCAAAACCAAGATTATTTAGAATATTTAGGTTTGAATCTGTAAAGATTAAACCTTTTTTATCATCCTCTATAATAGCCTTATTAATTTGTATTCTATTAATAACTCTTTTATTTTCGATTCTCATATTGCAATGCGCTAAGAGTCTTGTTGTTATATTTTATAATGCTTGAGATTCTTACATGACATGTTTTGTCAATTCCTGATTTGAGTTTATTAGTTTGGTATAACTAGATTAGCTTGTGAAAAGTCAATGGCTTTGTGCCTATCTTTCATTTTCTTGTCGAGTATGACCTTGTCATCCGTGAATGAAACAGGAGGGGTTTTAAAATGCCAGGTTCCCAGATAGTTTAATGAGTTTTCTGTAATCTTAAAAGTAAAGCGTTCTAATTCATCTATATTTATCAGGCCAGCATTTACTTTATCTTCAAAGCAATCTGTTGTATCCGTATTCTTAAAAATATACTCTGTATACATTTTGCCACCATACCACTTACTATTGGTCCACCAATAATTTAGAATAGCGTAGTTACCCGGCTCAATGGTATATATGAAGATATTTTCCTTTGATGATTTGAATGTCGGCTTCACTCTAAATGAAAAAACCTCCTTTGTTTCTGTATTGATCAAACGTATGTCCTGCGGAAAACCTCCACTGCTGAATCCTAATCGTTGGATGAAATTACCATAGATAATTGCTTTTCCACGAGGTATGCCGTCGTTACTTGCGACATCATTAAGGTGTTTAAGATCTTGTGCATTAATCTGCATTGATAAAAAAACTAAGAATACTGTTATTATACGTTTCATTTCTAAAGCTGATATTGGCTGAAAAATATTTCTTGCCGACTTTAATTTAGATTAACTAGCTAGCCATAAAACTATAATAAATACCCCATATTTTATGTATCAATTATGAAATTAATGATTATATAACACACCTATTTTCTCAATGAGTTCTTTGCATTTACTTTTTTCATCCATTTAGTTTGATTTAAAAATCGAATCCCAATTCGGGTAGCATCCGTTCGTGGTTATTCATAAAATACTTCATCAATTTGTATTGTTCGGTATCCTGATATGCAATCAGCTTTATTCCATTTTCAGCTACCTGATAGATGTCAGCTTCGGGATAGGCCATCAGGATAGGGGAGTGTGTTGCAATAATAAATTGCGATCTAAGTTCTACAAGCTCTCTTATTCGGCTCAACATATTTAGCTGGCTTATGATAGACAGTGCAGATTCTGGCTCATCAAAGATATAGAGTCCGTTACCGTTGAGGCGGTGATGTAATAACGAGAGAAAGCTTTCACCATGAGAGCGTTTGTGTAGTGATCCATCATAGGATTTCTGAACTTCATATTGATCTACTGCTGTGGCAACATTATAAAAGCTTTCAGCCCTGAGAAAATAACCATCCCTGTTGCGGTATGCCGTACGTATCACGTGGATATCTTCAAATAAAGCAGAATGGGAATCCATGGTGCTAAAATTAAAATTGCGGCTTCCACCTTCAGGATTAAAGCCGGAATTGATGGCTATCGCTTCTACTAGTGTTGATTTTCCTCTACCATTTTCTCCTACGATGAAGGTCACAGGACTCCGAAATTTTAGTTCATCCAGTGCTGACAATGACGGGATATTATACGGATAATGGTCGCGGCCCTCTGTAGGTTTTTTATTTCGGATTTGGCTAATATAAATCATCTAATTATACTTTATCTATATGTTGATAGTTGAGCTCTTGATTCTTTTACTTCGAATCCCCTAATTTATGTATCTGGTTTCAGATCCTGATGTTTTTAACCATTCACTTACCTCTATACGTTTAAACTCTAATTTCAACAGGAATAGCTACTTTAGCTTCGATCATATTTTTTACAGGAGTATAGATATCTATTTCAGTATTAGGTGAAGTGATACTAATGATTAGACTATACCGAACTGTATTTTCATAACGTTTTAGTTTTTTGCGAGTTTTCCACCAGCAAGTTGTAGGATGTATTGCAATAACATTTCGGGTTGCAAGGTCTGCGGCTGTACCTTCCCAAATGTCTTTGTGGACAGAACCTTTATTTCGAAGCTTTTCTCCAAGCCACCAGTTCCTCTCCTGGCCTTCTTTTTGGTAATCGTCATCTCTTTCATCTGCGCTTATTCTTTTTTTGAAGGCCTTTATGCTCTCATTTACATCAATCATTTTAAATCTTAAAGCATGCGACATATAATTATTTGCTTTTGCATATCTTTTGTTTCCTGGATTGGGTTCTATGAAATAAGAAAGCGTAACTGTCATTCTAACTGGAGTATTAAATAGCTCCGACAGCGCATCTATTGGCCACGGTAGATCGTAAAGATGGAATTTATCAGTTTTGATATCCGAGCCCTTTAACTTATAAGGTTTCAGCTCTGCCTCGCAAATTAATGTGAGTGAATTAGATGCACTTTTAATTGCTCTAGTGAGATTCGGTACGCCATATCCTACTGTTTGTAACAGCCTCATTTTTTCGGCAGCTGATAATTGGCCGATGTTTCTGTTATTTAACATGCCGGGTGTCCAGTCCGCAGAATGGACAATGAGTGCTCTTATTGTTTCCGGCCTAAAATTAGGATAGGCAATATACAATTGTGCAGCAAATCTACTGGCTAGTGCTGTTGCAGCGCTGGTGTCACCAAATGATGTTAACCATTTCAGTGTGGTGCCGCGCGACGTGCTTAACAGTTGTAGCGAATCAGGACGTAGCACTCTTCCGTATTGTAGCGCCTGATTACCACCTTCCATCACAATATCTGGTTTTCTAGGCCATTCATTTTTCCAATTGACTGAGGTTGTGTTACAAGGAGACATTGCCCCACGATTAGCAAGCAATTCCGACTGGGGATGGATAGTTAAATCTATGCTATCTTTCAGTGTATAAGCACCCACAGTTAAGGCATTAAATGCCTGTCCAGGGTCATTTATACTATGGTCATCATTCACAAGTGGGTAGCCACTTCGAACTTCGTCTAATAAGTTTCCAGAAGAGACGATAAATAAGTTTTTATCATTTATTTCTTCTGAACCATACGAGAGCTTATCAATTGTTGCAGACCATAATGATGGCGTTCCAAAATGTTGATAATGATCTGTAGAAACAGCCATGCAAATAGCTCGCTTATGAAGGGGATTCATAACTTCAGCAGTGGAAATAGCTTCTGTCGTTACAAATCCATAATTTTGAGGATCGTGCGGATTCGTATGGTCGATCATTCTTACACTCTCAAATTCATGGGAAATGTTTACAGAATGATTAGTTCCTAATACATCTGCCAAGTCTCCATAAAGTGCTAAACCGGCCATTGGTGTTCCGTGACCAGTTGTAATGCTTGTTCTATCTGCAACATGTCCATCAGGAAAAACTGTTAAAAGATTGCGCTTTTTAATATGAGGAGCAAGCAAAGGATTACCGTGATTGACCCCCGTGTCTAATAAACAGACCGATACACGGTGTTCATGTGAGTTGTTTGTCACCCTTGGTAAAAGATCATTGATCCAGTTATTTTGGTCTAAACGTTCTGCGTTAGTGAAAAAATCTGCTAGATTTCGAGGTTTGCGTAATTCACTTAGGCATTCCAAATACAGAAGACTTTTCATTTGTCGAGCAGATCCTTTGATATAACCGACCGCGTGTTCTGGAAAATAGCTCCACTGCCGACCAATTTGTAAGCCGTTTTGTTCCATTAAGGATTTGCAATGGTTAGTATGCTCCTTATTGCCGTCGTAATCAAGCCAGACTTCCCACCAAACATCTATATCCAGGTCAGAAAATCAATTTCGGGCTCTTGCCAAAAAGCCTTCAACGTAGCGGCTCTGATATCATCTATGTTGGCAATGAGAGAATTGTTTTGGGGCTTTGGGTCTCCTTTTCTGATACTCTGCCAAGTATCTTTTTTTATGAAATTATCTATTTTAGTTAAAAAGGCTTTAATCGATTTTTTGTCTAAGTAAATCCCCGCTTCTTGATACTCGATGAGATTTCCAAATTCGTCGCTTTCTTTGCAAATTCGCGTGAATGCAATACCGAAATTAGATTTATCGTCGAACTTATCAATATCCAGCTCAAAGCCTATAGCAGATTTAAAAACAAGATAAACGAAATCTTGTGGTTGTTTCCCTTCGGGAAAATCGACTAAAGCTTCATTAAATCTGACTTCCACGGAGTTTCCATGTTGTTGACGATTAATTTCGCTACGAGCTAAAACTGTATGTCCTCCTCGAATAGTAGAGGTATAATTTTTGGCATCATAAAAATTTCCATCTATCACTAGATGGGGCAGGTTATTTTCTGGCATATTGAAAAAAGAATAAGTCCCTTAAAAAGGTCTTTTCCTTCCTTCTACATAATGTAGTATTTTTTCTTCACTCACATTTTTATCACCATAAACTAGACAATCTTTCCATACATCACTTACAATACGGTGAATGTCTGCAAAGCTTAATCCGATGGCTTTATGAGTAACTTTTCTTAGATCTATAGTAGAGGGGAGGTCAAACCCAGTGAATTCTAAATCAAATAATTGGTATATATCTTCCTCAGTAGGAAGAGGAAACTGGATGATATCATCAAAACGTCTGAATAGTGCCACATCCAAAGCTTCTGGGAGATTTGTTGCAGCGATTATCAAACTTCTCGAATCATCTTTTTCAATCTGTAGTAAGAAACTATTGAGTACACGTTTTATTTCGCCCACTTCATTTCCAGCGGAGCGTGAGGTACCAATGCTATCAAACTCATCGAAAAGATATACAGCTCTAAAATCCCGCATTGCGTCAAATACTAAACGAAGTTTGGCAATGGATTTACCCATATATCGACTAATCAACCCATCGAGCCTGATGATGAATAGGGGGAGGCCCAGTTCACTCGCCAAAACATGCGCACTCATTGTTTTACCACAGCCTGGAGCACCAGTAAAAAGAAGCTTTCTACGAGCAGTCAAACCATGACTTTCGAGGATGTCTATTTTACGTTGCTCATCGAGTACACGCTGGATAGAGTTTCGTACATTTTTTGAAAGTACCATATCCATAAGTTTTACCTCAGGGCGAACTAATTCCAGTAAATCTTCTAATTCTTTTTGAGCACTATTGACAGGAAGCTTTTTGATCAGAACAGACTCTTTACTTTTAGAGAGTTTAGCTTTGGCGATCATTTTTTTGAGCTCTTCGGCTAAGGCAGTATGGCCTTGGCGCGCTTCAGCGGCAGCTATTTGCATAGCAGTAGCATAGAAACGACTGTCGTCTCCTTCGCCAAACGAACGAATCAAGCTCTTTATTTGTTCCAATGCTGCCATTTGCTGTACTCAAAAATTTTTGCAAATATAAGGTTATATAATCAAAATAGGTGCCGATTTTGGGCTTTACATAAAGGGAATAATATTATCAAAGACTGCATTTTGTTTTTTTTTGAAATAAAAAATTCGAAGCCCAAATTTTGGACTTCGAATCAATATTTACTTTTATCATTGTACATTATGAAAACCTTTTTGAACA
The DNA here is from genome assembly GCF_002429765.1 of Sphingobacterium sp. UBA5996. Taxonomy (NCBI): domain Bacteria; kingdom Pseudomonadati; phylum Bacteroidota; class Sphingobacteriia; order Sphingobacteriales; family Sphingobacteriaceae; genus Sphingobacterium; species Sphingobacterium sp. UBA5996. Next base: position 100,079 of record NZ_DJAS01000022.1, on the reverse strand, counting down.
ATCAGGCTAATATCTCGCTTTAGCTGATCTCGATATTCTTTCTTTGAAAATTCTAACTCTGTCACAAAATAATCATAGTTGATTAGTCTCGCTTTTACCTTAATGTTATTGACAAAGATACCAAAGTCAATGTAAGCTATAGTAAGAAAACAAGCACTATTTCCATCAATTTCTATACTCCCAACTTTTGTAAGTTTTGTCAATTTCGTATAAAAAGACCAGGTACCGTCGGAAGATAATTTTTTAAAGGTATTTCCTTTAGAATCTAAAAATCTTATCTCGAGATTGCGTATATTTCTATCAATCGTTTTCAGGCGATACTATGTCTAAATAATAATCTTTTGGTTTTCAGTAAATACTCAAAAGTAAATCTCTCCTTGCAGAAATGTTTCTCTTTGAAAAGATAGTCCTGATTCATTTTTCTGACCATTCTAGTTTACATAGAGAAGGCCACTTTCTTTTAAGCATATATTTAGAGCTCTAAAGGAGGAGCTGGATCTAATTTCACATCTAACCTAGCGAAAAAGTTAAATCCATAATTTGGCCAATGCGCTGGTATTAATAACGTGTTCGAATTTACTGATAATAAATATGCCATTCCTGCATTAGGATAGACAATGTCGCCAGCAGCAGTAAGAACGTATTGTGTCAAACTATTGTTAAGGGCATAATTTAACTGTACATCTAAATTGGATGACCATGGAAATGCAGCGTTCTTTATGATGTAATCAAGCTTTTCATACCGATTCATAAAACGATTAACGCTATCTTGTGTCGTTGTTGGGGAACTTATACCAGCCATTTTAATTAACGTGTCAAAAGTTTGAGGCAGATTGTACTTTGCTGCTCCATCGCTTACTGCTGGAGATCCAGAGTTTGGAGGATAAGGATTGTTTGTAGGTTTTTTAGGAACGGGAGGAACAATATTTTTCAGACACTTTTTAAAATTGCTTGTTGCAATAGGATTGAAATAGTCATAATCAGGTTTTATTTCGTTTAAGAAACCGGTAGCGCAAGCTTCAACTCTTTGTGCAAACACAGCTTCGGGTTGAGGTGTGGTCAGTCCCGCTTTTTTTGCGAATTCTGCTTCGGAATCTTTTTTAGGTTCGGTAGTTTGATCTTTTTTACACGCTCCAAAGCCTAGCCCCAGCAGCGCAATAAATATTAAATATCTTTTCATTTGGTAATATAATTAGCTGAAAAGATAAGTAAAACACTGGATTTATTTTCTTTATAACGGGAAAATTACATGTAAGTGTCCCAAAAAATCCACCAGCTTAAAACTGGACATAACTGTTTAGATGACCTCCTCCCCGTTGTTCAGACAGTCAAAAGTGGAGTTTCGGGCTTTGTGAGTTGTAAGTTAACAAATTCTTTGGGAGTTAAATCATTTAGTGCGCTGTGCGGCCTGTAATGATTGTATTCCCACCTGAAATTCTCAATCTTGTGCCTTGCATCTTCAAGTGACAGAAACCAATTTACTGATAAACATTCGTCTCTGAATTTGCCATTGAAAGACTCAACATATGGGTTGTCAGTAGGTTTTCCGGGTCTGGAGAAATCCAGTGTTACCTGATTTTCGTAAGCCCACCTATCTACATCTTTTGATATAAACTCACTGCCATTGTCACACTGGATTCTTTCAGGGAAACATCCTTCCATCAGGCAGGCTTTGGTCAGTTCATTTACTACATCGGCACCTTTTAAAGACTTTCCCACTAGTAGTCCGTGGCAGATTTTACTACAATTATCCACTATAGCTAAGATGCGAAAACGTTCGCCGTTAAACAATGCATCCTGTAAGAAATCCATGCTCCATACCCGGTTTATAACTGTAGTCTGCAGTCGGTCTAACCGATGAGCAGCACTACGGCTTCGTTTTGGCCGCTTGGTACGTAGGTTTAGTCCGCAAGCCTTATAAATACGGTAAACACGTTTATGGTTATCGGTGAAACCTTCCCGTCGAAGCAGAACGAATATACGCTTAAAGCCGTAACGGATACGTGTGTGGGCTATTTCATTCATCCGCATTTTTAGCAAACTATCTTGCCAATGTCGGTAATGGATATAATAGTACATCGACCTGGCAAGGCATACACATCGACAGGCCCGTTGGGTTGATATCCGATAATTGCTAACCATCCAATAGGCCATTTCTTTTTTGTAAGCCGGTTTTACAACTTTTTTTTTATCACATCCTGTAACATATGTTTGTCCAAACTTAAGTCAGCAACAAGCTTTTTTAGCTGGGCGTTCCAGCTGCCGCAGTTTACGCAACTCTGGAACACCCAGACCGCCGTATTTTTTCTTCCAATTGAAAAATGTTGCCTGGGAGACTCCCATTTGCCGACATATCTCTTCAACACGGGTACCGGTCTCGGACTGACGTAGCGCGAAGGCGATCTGTGCCTCGGTAAACTTTGATCTTTTCATTGTTTTTCTTCCTATTTAAAATTAGTAATTCACACCCAAATTCTCTACTTTTAAAATGTAATGTTTTATGGGAGGAGGTGGAGTTGCTAACTTAGTCGGCAGATCAATTTAAGAACAATAAAATATCTTAATTTTGAAATAATGATTAAAGTCCGTAAAAAGTACGATCGCATTTTTAAAGAGCGAGCAGTTGAATTAAGTAAAAACAGGAAAAATCTTTCTGAGCTAGCTCGTGAGTTGGGAATCTCTGCTGCCCAATTATATAAGTGGCGTAAAGAGTCAGAAGAGTTTGGATCAGGAAGTTTCCCTGGGAATGGAAATATGAAGCAAACGCCAGAACAAGAGCGGATTAGTTTCTTGGAAAAAAAACTTAAAGACTCAGAACTGGAACTAGAAATACTAAAAAAGGCCATAGGCATCTTTTCCAAGAGCGATCGGTAATATATAGTTTTATCAAGCAACATCAGGGGCTATATTCGGTTGAAAAGATGTGTAAAGTTATGGGCTTTGGATCTAGAAGCTATTATGCTTGGCAAAAACGGTCCCAACAGACAAAAAGCAGGAAATGTAGCAATCTGGAGGACAAGATAAAGGCTATTTATTTCGATAAGAAACAACGGTATGGCAGTCCTAGAATAACTGCGGAGCTGTTGGATGATGGAATTAAAGTTTCTAGAAATACAGTCGCTAAGTATATGAAAAATATGGGGCTACGGAGTAAAATAGGCAAGAAATTTAAAGCTACAACCGATTCAAAACACGCACATAAAATAATGGACAATGTATTAGACCGAAATTTCAAAGCTTCAGAGCCTTCAAAAGTCTGGGTATCTGATATTACTTACATCCATACCAAAGAAGGTTTTTTATATCTAACCACCATTCTGGATTTATATGACCGCAAATGTATTGGTTGGAGTATCAGTGATGGGATGAAAACTGAAGAAACTTCATTGGCAGCTTGGAAAATGGCAATTAAGCACCGTAAACTGTCTCCTGGTCTAATTTTTCATTCGGACCGTGGCGTACAATATGCATGTGAAAAATTTAGTAACACGTTAGATTCCTATAAAATCGTAACAAGAAGTATGAGTAGAAAAGGTAATTGCTGGGATAATGCAGTAGCAGAAAGCTTCTTCAAAACGCTAAAATCCGAGCAGATTTACGGTAATAAGTTGATTACCAAGGATCAGATGAAAGCAGAATTATTCGAATACATAGAAATCTGGTATAATCGAGAACGTCGTCACTCCACATTGGGAAATCTTACAATTGAGCAATTTAATAACAAAGAGCAAAAAATTAAAAAAGCTGCTTAACTAGCACTGCCGATTTTATTTGCAAGTCCAGGTACTAACAATTCGAATGTAATTGAAATGATTAACACCCTAACTTATTTTATTATATAAATCCGTTACCCTAATTTTTAATTTATTATAAAACGCTCTTTTCTGTTGTGTCAACTTTGTTTCTAGGACTAAACAATCCTCGATTAATTCTAAAACTTCCGCCTTGGTCTTAAGTACAAATAGTGATGAGAAGTTAATATTTAATTTTTGACTCACTAACATTATGATATTCCAACCAACTATATGTTCAGCTCTTTCAATCCTACCTATCAAGGTGTTGTCGGTCTCACTAATAATGCCTAAGTCAAGCTGGGAGTACTTGTGTTCTAGCCTCCTTAATTTGACAGTTAGTCCTAGTGAGATATTAATAATTTCTATTTCGATTTTTGAATAGTTGGTCATAAACCAAATGTTGATATATTCGGGAGTTTTATTCGATACATATTTGTATTGAATAAATAAAATTTGTATATTTGCTTAATATTCATTCAATTTTTGGATAGAATAGCATTTGACTAAAAGAGTCTCGATAGTGAATTCCGACAAATTACTAGTGAACGAGACGGTAGTCCAATGCCCATGTAGATATTTTTGTACTTTTGTGCAAGCTATAGCTCGTGGGCGACTATCGTAATTCCGTTTCACTAGGCCGTCGGAAGCCTGCTATACGGTTGATAGGAGCCCGCTATAGTTCTTAATAACCTCGAGGGACTCACTTTATAAAACTTAAATTAAGTGAGTAATGAAACAGAAACAGCAAACAACAAAAAACATCTTCAAATCTCCCGAATAGTTCGGCTTGATCCGGCCAGCAATGATCTGGTAACATCAGCTATGGAATTCGAGATGCCCAATTATATACCGAGTCATACCCATTCAATAGAATTCTAGCTTTCCCAATTAACCAATTTTATTACGGGCGGTTTACGGCCTAAAAAGTAACCGATTCAGTCGGACTGGATAAGCTATGCGCTAAACTCGCCATTAAAATTCTTAAAAATGAAGTCTAATTATGCTCACCTAATCCTATTGGATATGGTTATCTATGAGACGCACAGGGAAGAATATAACCCCCTTCAGATTGTACAGAATTTCTGGGGGAAATATTCTTTGAACACGATCCTCGAACATATGGTCGCATTGCAACCTAATGTCGACAACACAGAAGGGAATTATACTATTGATCAATTGTCCTCATTTTCAGTTGATCTTCTGCGAACAACGATAGCTTATTTTATGCTGCATATGGATAAAGTCGATTTGGGTAAAGTCCCAATTTCAACGTCGGTGAACGAAGAAGAATTACAGGCAACAAAAAGAATCTTCGATTTCTTCCAGCGCGTATCCCAATCCAATACCAATTCCTAAAATGATGAAAAAAATAGAGTTACATTTAATTTGCTTTTTAAAGGCATTGAAGAATACAACAATGCTTCTGACATGCATTGCAGTATTTCATATGTTTAGTTTATCAGCTCAGACGCCCCGCAAGGACAGAGGGGCTGATAGGCTTTTTATTAAACCGCTGAAAGTGGGAGATAGCATACCAGAAGAACTTTGGAATCTTTCATTAGGGGTCGCTAACCATCCGGCTGCTAAAACCAACATCTCCCTTCAAGATTACCAGCTTAAAAAATTAATTATTTTGGACTTCTGGGCCACCTGGTGCGGCCCTTGCATCAAAGGACTCAATCAGCTCGATAGTATCAAGGCAACCTTATCCAATGAGTCTATCGAATTTATACCTGTCTCAAATGAAGATGAAAAAAAGGTATTGAAAAAAATGACTGATAACCAGTGGAGATTCTTTTCTGTATATGGCGATAACAAGCTTTCTCGGTACTTCCCGCATCAGGTATTGCCTCATTTGGTCTGGATCAGGGAGGGGAAAGTAATGGCTATCACGGGCCATGAATATTACGATATCGCTTATTTTAAGAAAGCTTTGGCAAAGCCACTACACCTGACGGAAAAAGTTGTCCCATTGATCTTTGATGCCAGCAAATCTGCTTATGAAAATCTGGTAGAGTTTTCCACCGATAAATACCTGCATCGAAGTGTCCTGACTGAATACATGGAGGGTTTATCGGACAATGTTGTCCAACAGACGGATAATACACACCTCTACACAAATATGTCTCTGGCTACGCTTTTAGTACAGGCAAATCAGCCTGAAATTCCGATGGCAGGGCATTTAGGCCGTCTGATATTTAACTGCGCCGACTCAGTGAAAGATCGCATACTGATGCCTGCTAAAAGTTTAAATAAGATGGAACGTGCCATTTGGCTACGTGAAAATGGATATTGCTATGCCATAGAAAACAGATCGACTACGGGGACGGAATCTATAAAAAGGCAGATGATTGACGATATCAATGGGCTTCTAATGGATAAATGGAACGTCAAAGCTATGGTAAAGCCGACAAAAGTACCTGTATGGGCACTGAAAAGGATTGCCAAGGTGAATAAACTAAAATATCTAAGTAATGACAAGCCCAAAATATGGGATGATAATACACTTATATATTATAGAAATGTGGAGATCGCTGACCTGATATCCAATTTAAATTACATCAATCCTGATCTGGGTATTCCCATAGTCGATAATACTCAAATAGATTTCCCGATAGATGTGCAGATGACCGTCGATCGGGATCTAGCACGCAATCTGAAAGCGCTAAATTCAGATTTGGCCAGCTATGGATTGAAACTCGTACGTAGTCAGGCTACCTTAAATATGCTTGTATTTGAAAATTTAAAAAGATAGTATTTTATGAAAACTATAATTTGCATACTGTGTATGCTGCTGATAAACTTTGGTCGCAGCTATGCACAGTCAAAACATCAAATTCGGATACTTTCTGAAACTGATCATAGGCCTATTGCGCATGCCACAATGGATCTTTTGAATGCTAAGACTTCTTTAAAGGCTGATGAAAATGGTGCCATCACGCTGACACTAAAAGATTCCTTGCATGTCATTGTTCGCTCAATGGGTTTCAGATCAAAAACGCTTTGGCTATCATCAGCGATTAATACGATCCATTTAACTGAAAATAATACCATGCTCGACGAGGTGACTGTGAATACGGGGTATCAGTCTTTTCGAAAAAGTAAGGTGCCCGGTTCTTTTGTGGTTATCGATAGTGCATTGCTGAACCGAGCTATCGGCACTGATGTCATCGCAAGGTTGGAGGGTGTCACATCGGGGCTTCTATTTGACCGAAGAATGGATAATATCCCCGTATCCCAGCCGACATCACTCGTCGCGAACGGTAAACCTCTAAACCTAAATGTGAGGGGACTGAGTACAATTGAATCGGATATGGCTCCGCTGATTGTACTCGACAATTTTCCTTATGAAGGGGACCTAGCCAGTATCAATCCCAATGATGTGGAGAGCATTACAGTTCTGAAGGATGCTTCGGCGTCGGCCATTTGGGGTGCAAGAGCTGGAAATGGGGTTATTGTCATCACAACGAAAAAAGGACGTTATAATCAAGGGAATGCTATTTCCTTTTCGGCCAATCTCTCTTATAGCCCCAAGCCCGACCTGTTTAAAAATCAGAATTATTTGGCATCACGCTCGTTTATTGATGTGGAGCGGTTGCTATTTGATCAGGGTTTTTATAATACGGCACCGTCCAACCTCAATGCGCTAAGCCCTGTGGTTGAATATCTGCAACAGGCAAAGGACAAGGGCATAGATCCGAATGAAGTAGCTGCACAATTGGATAAATGGGCTGAATTGGATGTACGCAATGATTATGAGAAATATTTCTATCGTAACCGGATCAATCAACAGTATAGCCTTGGGATGAATGGAGGTACGGAGAGATTTAAATATGTGGTATCTGGTGGCTTTGATAAAAATTTGGCTGATGTGCGTGGAAATGGCTATCAACGGATCACCCTGCGGGCGATGAATAACATTAAGTTGACCAAGGACTTGGAGTTTTCTACGGAGATAAATTTGATAAAGAGTCTCTCGGAGAACAATGGGCTGGAATATGGGGCAATACAGCAGGTTACGGGCAAACAATTATATCCTTATGCGCAGTTTGCGGATAGGGACGGGAATGCCCTATCTATTATCAAAAACTATAGGCCCTTTGTCACCGAAAATGCGCTAAAGGAGGGCTTGCTGGACTGGGAGTACCGTCCATTGGATGAATTAAATCTGGTGAAAAATCAACTAGAAAATAACACCATCAGATGGAATGCGGGGCTGCGGTATCGGATCTTTACGCCATTGTCACTCGATCTCAATTATCAGTACCAAAAGCTGGATGATAATGGGCGGATAGATTATGATAAAGATAGCTATTATGTCCGTAACTATGTCAATACCTACACGCAAGCAGATGGTACCCGGATCTATCCCTACGGAAACGAGCTTCGGGATACGTATGACCGCACGGTTTCCCATGCGTACCGTGCTCAGCTTAATTATAGCCAAAAGTGGAATGATCATGCCCTGACAGCGATAACGGGTCTGGATGTGAGACAATCCCGTATGACCCGTAATTTTTCAACCTTGTATGGGTTTGATCCGGATGTGGTCAGTTCGGTTACGCGACTGGATTTTGTTAACCGATACCCTACACGCCCGCGGGGTACAACAAGCCAGCTGCCTGCACCGCCCTCCGGAATGTTGGATTATCTGGACCGCTTTGTCTCTTATTACGCAAATGTGACCTATTCTTACCGTGATCGCTACACGCTTAATGCCAGTATCCGTAAAGACGAGTCAAACTTGTTTGGTGTCTCGACCAATCAGCGTGGAGTTCCCTTATGGTCGGTGGGAGGGCTATGGGAGATCGATAAGGAGCATTTTTATCGTCTTTCCTGGTTGCCTTCACTTCGCCTGCGTGCATCTTATGGTGAAAGTGGCAATGTCAATAAATCGGTATCGACCTTTACGACCGTGTCTTATGCCAATAATTCAACTACGGGATTATTACAAGGCACGATATCAAGCCCGGCAAATCCTTCGCTGCGCTGGGAAAAGGTGAAACAGACGAATCTAGGGCTTGATGTTTCGTTTCTTGAAAATAGGGTCAGTCTAAATGTTGATTACTATCAAAAGAAGTCTTCCGATCTGATCGGGCAGGTGGCCATAGATCCTACATTAGGCTATTTTATGGGCAGCAATCCGGCCATGAAAACCAACTATGCCGCAATGGAAACAAAGGGGGCGGATATTAAATTGAATACACGTAATCTCACAGGTAGAGTTAAATGGAATTCGGAACTGCTCCTATCTTTTGTACGCGATAAAGTCACGGATTTCAAAACAACAAATACCAATCTTGCTACTTATTTTACAACTTATAGCCCCCCGATTTTGGGCAGGCCACGCTATGGTCTATACAGTTTTGCATGGGAAGGATTGGAGCCGAGCACGGGTGACCCGCTAGTGAACTATAACAATACGATTGGTAAGGAATATACAGCCTATATAAATTCGTTAGGCTTGGATGATCTTATTTACCATGGCCCACAGAGCGCTCCGGTGTTCGGGAGCTTGAGAAATAGTTTTTCTTATGATCAATTTTCCTTTAGTTTCAATCTGACATTTAAGATGGGTTATTACTTCCGCAGGAATTCAATCAATTATTACAACCTTTTTTACAATGGAGCCGGTCATCAGGATTATGAGAAAAGATGGCAGCAGCCTGGTGATGAACTAATCAGCCAAATCCCTTCTTTTCCCAAGCAGTTCAATGATATCAATCGTGCGCTAATCTTTGAACGGTCGCCCGAGCTGGTCGAAAAAGGTGATCATATACGGCTGCAGGATATACAATTGGGCTATGATTTTAGCGGTAAACAATTAAATCGGTTTGGTATTCGCTCATTGCGCTTCAATATGTACTGCGCCAATTTGGGAATCTTATGGCGTAAAAATAAACAGGGTCTAGATCCTGATTATCCGACCACGGTCATTCTTGCCCGACCAAGTTATTCTTTTGGACTGCAGGCAAATTTTTAATAAACCCAAATAGATGTTTTATAATAAAATAAATAGATAAACATGAAATTTCTAAAAACCATATGCTTTCTGGTGATAGCTAGTCTCTTTTTATTACTATCCTGCAAGAAAGATTTTCTAGATGCGAAGTACGATAAACGGAAAAATGTACCCTCGACCGTGAAAGATTATCAGGCGCTATTGGATAACGCATCGGTATTAAATGCTGGGCAACCGATTATGGGGGAATATGCAGGTGATGATTATGAAATACTTTTTCCACGTTGGCAGAATCTCACGAACCTCTATAAGTATACATATTTTTGGTCCGATGAATTGGAGGTCATAAATGACGAATTTGTGGACTGGACAGAGGGATTCCGTAAGATATATATTGCCAATGTGGTACTGGATGGCCTGTCGTCTTTAAATCAGAACAAGGTAAATGTAGCTGAGCGTAATGATTTTGATAATGCCAAAGGCGGAGCTTTATTCTACCGCGGATCGTGCTACTACCAGCTGGCGCAGGAGTTTTGCAAGCAATACGAGCCACAATTGGCTGAAGCCGATCTCGGTCTGCCGATTAGATTGACTTCGGATCTGAATATCCATGTAGATCGAAGTACATTGTCGGCTACTTACAAGCAGATGCTTGACGATTTGCAGACAGCGGCTGTATTGTTGCCGGCTACTGTCTCGGTAAAAACCCGGCCATCTAAAGCCGCCGTGTATGCGATGCTTGCCAAAGTGTATCTACAAATGGGAGATTACGCTAATAGCTTTAAATACGCAGATTCGTGTCTTAATTTGCAGCATGAACTACAGGATTTAAATGAATTAAACTTGACGGCAAGTTTTCCATTTACCATGTTTAACAAGGAGGTGATTTTTCACGCTACGCTCTATTCCTCCGCTGGGATGACGCAAAGTAATGCGCTCGTCTCGGAAGAATTGTATCAACAGTACGAAAATGATGACCTACGGAAGATTGCTTATTTTAAGACTTCTGGCGATAGATATACGTTTAAAGGGTCATTTGCTGGAAGCGCCATACTTTTTGGAGGTATCACTACTGCTGAGCTGTTTTTAATCCGTGCCGAATCTAATGTGAGGCTTAAAAATATTGCTGCTGGAAAAGCGGATCTGCTTAATGTATTAACGAATCGGTATCGAAATAATAATATTGTACTCGGTTTAGATAATCAACAACAGTTATTGGCGAAGATTAAAGAGGAACGAAGGAAGGAATTAGTATTCAGAGGAATCCGATGGAGTGACATCAGAAGGTATAACATCTTTGATAAAGATAATATCAAAATCATTCGTAATTTGAATGGACAGGCGTTTGAATTGAAGCCTATGGATAAACGTTTTGTTTTTCCATTTCCGAAAGCAGCGATTGATTTAGGAGGATATGAAAATAACTAAACTAAGAAATCAGCCTAGTAAATTTACTAGGCTGAATTGCAGATATTCGTTATAAAATCTTATTGTTCATCTTTATAACGTTTGTTACTATTATCTGCATCATTTGGGGATGAGATTTCCGGATTGCCCATGCCATCTACTTGTTCGTCCGTAAGCCCAACAGCACAAAGTGTCGTAGGAATTGTGCTTGTACATTGAAGCTGTGGTAATCCATCTTCACCAGTAGGAATGGCAGAACCAAAGTTTCCGGATGGAGTCACCTCGAACCAATGAAGGTCAGCAAGTTTGTTGGTTTCTTCCTTTTTTAAGCCTGCTGACATTAACACTAAAGCAATCGCTCCTGCGGTAGCGCCTCCTCCCAGAAGAGACAATACCATTTTTTTAATTTTTTTCATACATCGTATGTTTAGTTTGGTTTGTAAATATTTGCCTCCAATTCATCGTATCGGTAGCAGTAAAGTCTTTTTGCTTGAAAAACTTTACAACACTAAATTACTACCTGATCTCACCCTCGCGTTAGGCCAAACTTGATTGATCGATAGGCCAAGTTTGATAAGGGCAATTTATAGATAGCCTTGATATTCGGTCAATAAATAAGGATATCCTTTTGGAAATTCACCATAGGTATGGAGGTAGGCGAGCACGATGGGGCACACTTCGCGCAGGTTAAACATTTCGATGATGGCCGGCAGGTCGAGCGGATCAATCGCCGAGCTATCGTAGGTACGGAGTATAGCAGTGATGTCCGCTTTAACCGATTCACGCCGCTGCTCTTTTTCATGGGCGTCGAGGTTACTGAATAATAGTTCTTGATATACGTTTTGAAGATCGACAACTTGTAAAATCTCATTGTGCCAATAATCGAGCTGAAAGCCATGTTTAAGCAAAATCCGAAATAATACTTCCAGACAATAATGCAGTTCCATCGCCTCCATGTAGGGCGGCGAAAAGGTAAATACCATCAAATCCGCCCAGTTTTTATCAATTTCTCCGTTCTCATGCGCCAATTGGATCACCATATCTTCCATTGTCATTTCATCGAAATAATACATGTCGCCGTCATGATTTCGATAGAGGTTACTGACAAAAGTGATTTCAGTGAGCATGCAGGAAATTAAGTAAAATAGCTCTAAGTAATCGTAGCCAATCGGTGGAAAGCAGATGTATAAATAATCATCAAGGCTTAATTTTTCTTCGGGCTGATCCACATGCGCGCGAACATCAGAGGAGGAGTCTGTCTCCCATACACTTGCGCTATCACTTTCCAGGTAACAGTCATAAAATAGCTGCCGGCTGTCCATGAGTTCCTGATGAAAGCTGCTTTCCTCCCAACCGCCAGGCGCCAACCGGCTCATCAGCTGCGGCAAAGCATCGTATGCATCTTGAAGGATGGCATGGGTAGTATTAACATCCAGTGTTTTTCTTTCTATAAAATTCATAAGAAAGTCGATTTAGTTTGATTTTTTATCGCGTATTTTGTTCGAGTTGTTGTTTAAACAGAGCGCTCGTCAAACCGGTCATCTTTTTAATAAATCGGTTCATTTCGCTCGGGCCACTAAATCCGACTTCATGAGCAGTAGTGCCCAGCTTATCGTGCTCCACAATAAGCTGCTCAATATGATCGAGAAGCAGCAGGTTGCGGTAGTCCTTCATACGGATACCGTAAAATTTGTGGAATTCGCGGCTGAGCTGTTGCGCGTCTGTCAGAAACACTGCAGCTACTTCTTTGATCAGCGCTTGAGCACCGCGCTGCAGGATCATAATATCCAGTAGCTGTCGGCAACGCACTGCAAGGTGATTGTCTATGTCAGTGTCACCCAGAAGCTTAAAACGGCTTAGATCGATCAGAAAAATCAGATGTTTGAGCAGGATATGCTCGTTGTTGAGCGTATTGGGGTTGAGTATGCTGAATAGGATACACAGGTATTTGACAGTAATGGGGCCCACACGAAAACCCACACTTTTGAGCGAAGTTGTTGACCCCTCTTTTTTTGCCTGAACCAAGTGTTTGAGAAATGAAAATTGTTGAATGGCCGGCGGCCTGAACATACCGGCATCCACGACAAAGCCAACCAGTATATGATGGCCTATAGGTAAATGTAAACGATAATGGCCCGATGCAACGTATAAATAAGCGCCCTCAGAGGGACAAAGCTCAAAACGGAATGCCTGATCCAGCCTTTCTCCCCAAATTTGAACTTCATTCAATAGCGGATAGATGACATGCAGGTCGTTCATATACACCTCAATCGTTACATCGGTCGACTTGCTGATCCAATACTCGTACGCGTAGAGATAAGCATATCGGCCGTCAAAGGTTTGTTCGCTGATCTGATTGTGAGAAGATTGCCAATGCCTCTCCTTCGCATGGCGAATGGGGTAACTTAATGGATGGGGAGGATCGTCAATGCGCTCGTATTCCGTACCAAATACAATTTTATAAGATCTTTTCATATTCTTTACAATTAGTTATGAGATGATTTTAGCAAGAATTCACCGTAAAGACCAAATAAAATGGTACATAACGTTATTTTTTATGCAAATGACACAAAAGTAGTGTAGATGACATTTTCAGATTGCACCTGATCGGTTTGTGCTGTCGTTGTCTTGCAGGCGTCCATTTGTGCTGTATGTACATTTTTTTTTGAAATAATTTTTCTTTGCCGACATCTTTGTTGCCATTGGATCCAATAAGGAGTTTTAAATTTTTGGTGAGGGAAGGTACAGCCCAAGGCCGGAAAATGGTTCAACAAACGATAGTATGAAATGGAGTCAACATGTGATTAAATGTGAAGAGGTATAGATATGCAGCCCTATACCGAATAGGGAGTGTGCTTTTGCGAAGGAAATCACTCCCTTAATTAACCAATTGAAGTCGGCTATGTGAAGGACATACGTAACCGAAAAAAACATGGTATTTTCAGCGGTAATCCCGTAGTTTTCTGTTTGTCGTAATTTTAACTGCCTGATTTTAGTCTCAATTAATAATATTTTTGTTTATATTGAAATTAAACAAATAATTTAGGTAAATTTATTTTTCTATATTTTTTTTAATTATAAACCTTTGTTTTAATAAAATAGCATGGATAAGTTAAATTATAGACTATTGATCGTTGATGATAATCCAGACTCGCTGGTGTATATTTTAATGTCATTGAAGGAACTTCCTTTTATCAATGACGACATCAAAATTGTTCGAAAGCCCATAGAAGCCCTCAACTATCTAAAAGAAAATGAGGTCGATGTGTTGATACTGGGTATGGATCTTGGAGATAAGGAGATTGATGGGATCAAATTGGCCAGTTTGATTCCCAATCCGCCCGTCATGGTTGCCTGTTCAGCACATACAGATTATGTGTTTAAGGCAAATGAGGCCGGTTTTTACACCTATTTTAGTAAAAAGATCAGTTTCAATGTATTGAAGGCCAAAATGGAAGATGTGGTCGAAAAGGTAGATAAGAAATTGCAGGACCAAGGCAGAGAAGTGAAAAGTTTAACGATAAAAGATCTCAATAACGATAGGATTCAAATAGAAGTTGACCAGATTTTTTATGCGCAAGTAGACAACGATATAATCGATATTTATTTGGAAAAAGATAAGTATCAAGTTAAAGGAAGCCTAGGAGGACTGCAGACTAACCTTCCAGCAGCCATGTTTGCCCGCCCTCGGATAAATACCTTGGTCAATCTTTCCAAAATTGATCTCTTGCGTTCAGGTGAACTTCATTTTGTCAAACCAAGAAATGGTTTCCCTATTACGGTTACCCGATCTTATAAAGATAATTTTCGGCATCAATACGAAGTCTATAGACAGAATAATAAATAAAAACCGGTAGGGCTGCGCCATTTCATGGCATCAATCAATGCAATAATTTATGTTACAATTGAATGAAATCGTACAATTGCTGCGAGAAATTAACGACAAGCTGTCCTGCAAAGCCTACCAAATCATGCCAAATGAAGGAAGGCAGATAGGCTGGAATGTGGACGAACTGATGACTCGTATGGCTGTGGTATCACGCCTCGGGATCTCTGAACGTACGTACAACCGCTGGGTAAAATCGGGAGTACTCAAACCCATTTGCCTGGGCAACAAGCATTATTACCGCGAACAGGACCTCCAGGATGCAATTAAGCGAAGCATAAATCGAGGTATGATCTAACATTGTTTTTTAAGGCTGATCTTTGGGAAAAGATTGGCCTTTTTATTTCGAGTGCACGAAGTGAACCAAGCTAGTCGCTGCTTCCTCTTTGGGATTACGTTGGGATTAGACAGCCCCTCGGTTGCCTATTCTATGGTATTTCTCTGTTATCTGTTTGCTTACCCTATACCATTTCCTTGCTTATTCTTTGCCATTTGTTTGCTTATTCATTGGTCTTTCTATGCTGTTTGGTTGCTGTTTCTTTGCCTATTGCTTGCCTATGAATAGCTTTTTTACGGCAACTTACAAGCCATTACCTGGCCTTAATGCTAACTAATTAACCTACAAATGGTCTCAGATTAACCTCAAGCAGGTAAATAACGATCAATTCAAAAGCAGGCGAGTCTGTATGAAGATCGCTCGAAAAGCACAACGTTTTCCATCAAAATGCTGGATTTGATGTCGTCGGAAATGGCATATTCAGTCAAGTGACGTCAGATGGCGCCATAAAGCAAATTCCTTTCATACACCGCTTTACCTTAGTACCATGATATCAAAGTAGTGGCTGCCTGCAGCGCCACTTTAGGGTTTAACAATTTAAAAAAATAATAACATGGCAAGATTTGTAAAAGGGATTCACGGATCCTATAGCGGAAAAGTTGGGAATGTCGTCGGAAGTTCATGGCGAGGAATAGATTATGTACGTTCGTTACCAAAAAAGAGTAGCAAGGCTTCGTCAGAAGCGCAGCTGGCACAGCGGATGAAGTTTGGGATGACGACCAGTTTTCTCAAATCTATCAAAGATATCCTGATGCTTGGGTTTTCAGACAGCAAGCTAAGGAACAAAACGGGCTATAATGCGGCCTTTCAACAGCTTATCAACCACGCTTTTCGGGGTAACTACCCACATTTTACGATAGACTTCGCGGCAGTCAAAATTGCCAGTGGTAGTCTGGCAGCTTTGGTTGGCTTAGTTGTAGGTGAGGTGGCGCCTCGTGTGCTAAACCTGACCTGGGATCCGATCAACAATCGTTTTAATGCCTTTGACGACGATCAGGTGCTGGTCATCCTGTACGATGAAGCGGACAACCTCTTTTTTGCGTACGAAGGTGCAACGAGATCGGACGCAGCGATAGATATCGTGCTACCCGACAGCTATACAGGAAAGAAAATAGTGGGCTGGTCTTTTAATATCCATCGGGATGGGCTAATCACCTCAACGAGCCAATACTTAGGGGAGTTTGTGTTGAACTAGCTGCATCTGTATAAAGGGAGGCTGCTCGCTCAGGAGCACCTCCCTTTTATCCTGAACCCCGTTTACTATTAACAAATTAAAAACAAAATAAATGGAATCCATACAAAAACAACTGGTCTCGGATGTCGAGGATATCTATTGGCCGCTAACAGGAGGACAGGTGCTTGGCATTGTACTGGTAGGTCTCCTCTTATTTTTTATCTCAGCAGGGCTTTTGCTACAGGCGATCGATCCTACAGCCGGGGTATTGGATCTAGGTATCCTCTCCGTGCTGCTCTTTGCCGTATTGGCTGGCGCGGTGGCTATTTATTGCTGCTGCTGGCTCCAGGAAATCCTGTGGCAGCCTTTTAAGTTTTTCCGTCAGGAATTTAGTTTTCACTTTAATCAATTGACATCATGGCAACAATGCATTATTTATTTTTCGGTATTCTTTCTGTCGCTATTCTCGTTCTTAGCCGTTTTGGCAATACTGCTGTAGCTTACAAGAAGCGGTCAGGCAGTTACGCTGAGCTCCGAAGTACCAGTTCTGAACTGGAGCGGGACAATGACCCATCAGTGAAACGATACTCCAGTTCGGGTGTACGCGCACGTATTGTCGATTTTGCTGTAAAGGAGATAGGCGTGCGCGAGGCCACAGGCAACAACGATGGCAGCAGGGTAGAGGAATACCTCACGTATGTCGGACTGGGAAAGGGGTATGCCTGGTGTGCGGCTTTTGCCTCCTGGTGTTACGGCAATGCTGGATTAGCAGCTCCGCGGAATCCCTGGAGCCCGGCACTTTTTCCGGTGGCCCGGCGTTATACAGCCCAGCAGATCGGGCAGGGGAGTGTTCGCCAGGCAGATCTTTTCGCTATCTATAGCTCCAGTCTCCAACGTATCAACCATGTGGGGATTGTGCGCAAAAAAAAGGACAATTGGATCGTGACTGTGGAAGGAAATGTAGGTAATCAGGTCCTTTCAAAGCGGCGTCCTGCATCCACTATTCATGCGTTTTCAAATTGGCTGGACTGAAAGGAGGTGATATGTTGAGGTATATTTACAAGCGATTATTTTTTTCTATAGTCTTCTTGTTATTTTGTTCCTGTAAACTTTATCAAAGCGAGCGGAAAGAAGCTCTGCAGGAAGAACAAACGCAGTCAAAATACAAGCAGCAACTCGATATTTGGTACAGCGGACAGAGAGATAGCCAATCGCGGCATTGGCTTTTTTTGACGGATAGCAGTTTTCGCTTTCATCCCGATAGTGGTTTGTTTGGTAGAAATGGGCAACTGGCGATGTTAGAATCTAACGTAATTACAAGCGAAAGTATGGAGATTTCTACCAATAGCAGCAATAGCCACACCCAAAGGCTACATGAAGCCAGATCAGAAAAGAGCAATGTATGGGCAGCCTTTAATCTTTGGATTATCGTATTTGTTCTGGTGGCAGTTCTTATTGGCTGGAAGTTTCGAAACTTTTTTAAAACATGATGCTGCTTGAAATCATAGATGGGCAAACATAAATTCCAGGGATAGACAATTTCTTTTTTAGGCCAATCAAGATTTTTGGTCAGTACACAAGAAAGCCGCAAAGAATATAGTTCTTTACGGCTTTCATTTTTTAGTGCTTATGACGATAATGAAAGGTCAATAGCCCGGCTGTATTTATTTTTTCACTTCCGGAAGCTGAACGATCTTGATGACGTTCTGGTCACTGATATAGCGTTGGGCAACAGCTTTAACCAGCGCTGGGGTCAGCTTATCGCGTAACGATGCGCGTTCAAAAATACGGTACATATCATCTCCATTGTACAAGTTGCTGTACAGGTAGTTCGACCAGAAATCATTTGTTTTGAGGGCCGACTCATAGCTCAGCCTATCGTTCGCTTTGAATTTGTCGAGATTGACAACAGAAGGTCCTGCTGCTTTTAATTTCTCAATTTCCTCAAGTGAATACTTCGCCAGTTTGTCCGCGTTGGCCACCGAACAGCTGAAAGCTACCGTAAGGGTGTAACGGGCATCAGGCAGCTTGCTATAATCCATCTGGATCGATGGCGAATATACACCACCTTCTTCTTCACGTAGTCGTTCCAACAAACGGATATCCAATACTTCCCGAAAGGCCTGCAAAGCCATGTTATTAGCCTCACTATAGTCATATGGGCCCGAAAGAACAAGATAGACCATCGCTTTGTCTTCTTTGCTCAGCGCCAGCTTTTTCTCGATCTTTCCTGCAGGAATGTGGATGTTTAAATTACGGTAAGCGGGTGCTTTCGACGAGATGCTCGGTAGTCCACCAATATACTTGGCAAGCAAGGGCTTTATTTTTTCAATATCAAAGCTGCCCACAAAAGTAAAATTGTATCCCGAAGCATTGGCAAAACGTTCTTTGTAGATGTCCAAAGCACGCTGAGGATTGATCTGATTGATTTTAGCCAGTGTTAGGCCTGTCCGTCGGATGTTATTGCCCGAAAGGATGGCCATCACCGAGTCTTGGAATACAGCGTCGCCATTTTTATCGCGGTCTTTCAGTCCGTCTTTGGCATTGGCCAGGATACCGGCAACAATGGTCGTGTCCAGACGCGGTTCTGTAAAATATCCATACATCATCTGCAGGGCAAGTTCCAGATCTTTGTTATTGGCGTAGCCGCTCACGCCCTGGGCAGTCTCGCTAATAAAGGGGGAAGCCGAGGCCGTTCGTCCGGCTAATGATTTTTCAAATTGGTCGGCAGTATAGTTGCCCAGTCCGCTGGCAGCAATAAGGCCAACGGCATTCGTCGCGCTCTGAAAATCTTGGTCATCGTAAAGCGATGTTCCACCGTAGGAATATCCCTGAAAGGTGATCTGATTGTTTTGGTAGTTGGTCGGTTTTAAGACTACCCGGACGTCGTTGCTCAACGTCAAAGTCGTGGTTCCTAACCTGCTGTCTTTTTCTTCTTTAACAATTGTACCGGGCTGTACTTCCTGTTTGAGCAGTGGCAGGTCGTTGGCTTCCTCCGAGAATGCAGTCTGCTTCTCTTTGGACAACGTAGCGATCCAACTGTTGATATCGGCCTCTTTCGGCAGATTTGCCTGATCGGCTTCAGGAGCTGAAATAATGATGTCGCGGTTGCTATCGGTTAGATACTGTTGCAAGAGCTGCTGGATATCCGAAAGGCTGACCGCCGGAAGCATTTCGCGCGTCAATTTCATTTCATGATCGATGCCCGGAGATGCTACATCGTTCAGAAAATGCTGGATATATTCCTGCACGTACTGTTCGGATGCAATTTTGTCTTTTTCTTGCAGCATATTTTCCATTCCGCTCATATAGGTATCTTTAGCGCGCTGCAGCTCCGTGGCTGTAAATCCATATTCTTTGGCTCGCAGCAGCTCGCGCCATACTGCATCAAATCCTTCTTTCAGACGGCCGGGTTTGGCGGTGAGCTGAATCTGGAATACATCCAGTCCGCCCATAAAGCCATTTAGTGATGCCCCGCCGCTCAAGAATGGCGGATTGGATAGCCGAAATAACGGACTATATCGCCCTGCCATCATGGTGTTAAACAAGGTCTTGATCAGGTTGTGCTTATAGTCCGACAGGTTCTGTAATTTCCGCTCAGGGTGTTTGATGCTGATATCGATGGACGTTGCGGTAATTTCAGGATCCGTCACCACCATAAATTGGTTCTTGCCCTGCAACGGAATGGTATACGTTTGGCGGGGTGTAGGCTTAACAGGGTTTTTAAGCGCCGAAAACTGCTTTTTGAGAAGTTGCTCGGTCTGATCGACATCGATGTCGCCGACCACAATAACGGCTTGCAGGTTGGGGCGGTACCAGTTTTTGTAGAAACTTTCAATTTCCCGGTAGGGAAAATGTTGAATGACTTCTTCTGTACCGATGGGAATACGCTGGGCATATAGAGACTGATTAAGCGCTACGGGCAAGGTCTTGTCCTGAATGCGCTCGCCCAAGCTCTTGCCGGCACGTTTTTCTTCCAAAATCACGCCGCGCTCTTTGTCGATTTCTCGATGTGTTAAACTGATGCCCTGTGCCCAGTCCTGAAGAATCTGAAAGCCATTGCCAACAAGTTTGCTATCATTGGAGGGCAGCTGCAGTTGGTACACGGTTTCGTTGAAGCTGGTATACGCATTGATATCGGCTCCAAAGCTGATTCCATTTTTTTGCAGGTAGTCAACTAGGCTGTTGTCGGGATAATGCGTCGTGCCGTTGAAGGCCATATGCTCCAGAAAATGCGCCAGCCCACGTTGCTTTTCGTTCTCCAGGATTGATCCTACCTTGTTGACCAGATACATATAAACACGTTCTTGGGGTTCGGTATTCTTGCGGATATAATAGGTGAGTCCATTGGCCAGTTTACCATAACGGACGCTTTTGTCAAAAGGTAAAATGCTGGTGTCAGCTTCGTGGTGTGCCCACACGATTTCAATCGCTCCGGAGGACGCATTGCTATAAGCAAGCACCGGACTAAAACCTAACAACGACAGGTAGAGCAGTCTTTTTAAATGCATATAATTGAGTGTATAAAATAGCGAATTAGAATATATTTTTTAGCGTTTCATAAAGAGCATCGCCACGAAGGTTGATGCCGATGATTTTACCTGTGGGATCCAATAAATAATTGGAGGGGATACTTTTGATATGATACTGGAGGCTTACCTGACCCTCTGGATCAACCACATTGGTCCAGGTCATACCGTCATCCGAGACGGCTTTTTTCCAGTTGTTGAGTGCGAAATCTGTGGAGACGCCCAATACTTCAAATCCCTTTGCCTTAAAAGCATTATAGGCTTTTTGCACATGCTCGTTTTCCACGCGGCAGGGTACACACCAGCTGGCCCAGAAATCAACGAGCACATATTTGCCCCGGAAATCGGTCAGCTTCACCTGCTGGCCTGTAGTGTCAGCTAATGAAAATTCTGGTGCAATATCGTCGATTTTTAGATTTTGGAGGTTGGCGAGCTGATTTTTTACCTCCTGTCCCAGCGGAGATTCCTGCAGTGAAGGCGTCAGTTTGTTGAATAACTCGGATACAATTTTTTGATTGCTGGAATCTTTCAGCAGGGCTTGTAGTTTAAAAAGGCTCAGTACACGATCGCTATGCTGCTGCACATAATTGATCTGCGCTGTCTGTAGTGCCGCAGACCACTTGTTGAGGCTCACGTCAATCGCGTTGATGGTGGTCCGTGCCGGCGAATCCATGCGAAAACTATCTTGGGAAAAGGTATTCTCTGCCTCGAAATAGGCAGCCATTAGGGTATTGATGCTGTCGAGTATGATCTCGTTCGCTTTGTCAAAACTTCTGGCTTTGGTATTGAGTGCTGAACCAGCAATCTCCGCTTGGTTGAGCTGACCAAACCGGGCCCGAATGTTAATCTTGCCCGGGTGAAGATAAAAATCCAATGTTTCAGATCGTTCCCCCGCAGTATTCATGTAAAATAGGTTCGCGATTTCGGGTCCTTCGGAAGTACCTGTAAAGCGAAAATGACCTTGTTCCAGCCGGGCAGAATCAAGCAGGAGATCGGAACCAAAACGTTGCAGAAACAGTTTTCCCTGTTGATTTTTTGGTACGCCCGCGAGCGTTCCCTGAAGGTGGTAGGTTGCTTTTTCCTGCGCCTTAACGAAGCATATGGAATAAAAAAAGGCAAAAGCTAATAGCGTAACTCTCATTGTATATCGTGTTTAGTTGTTATATCCCGGATTTTGCGTTAATTGCCTGTTATTTTGAAGCTCAACGGTCGGTAAAGGGTAGAGCTGGGCAAACGTCTTCCAGATGGTCGGTTTTGCTTTTTTCATCACATTATCGGCTAATCCCAAACGTTTGAGGGTAAACCAACGGTCGCCCCATTCGAAACAGAGTTCGACACGGCGTTCTTGC
Source organism: Sphingobacterium sp. UBA5996 (assembly GCF_002429765.1). Classification (NCBI taxonomy): domain Bacteria; kingdom Pseudomonadati; phylum Bacteroidota; class Sphingobacteriia; order Sphingobacteriales; family Sphingobacteriaceae; genus Sphingobacterium; species Sphingobacterium sp. UBA5996. Next base: position 77,641 of record NZ_DJAS01000022.1, on the reverse strand, counting down.
ACGATTGCTGCACTGACCTGAGATTTGGTTAAACCATCGGATAAATTCGAAAGTCCCGCACGCCGGCGTATCGTATTGAGGTCTTCAACTGCTGTTGGCAGACCAAGTTCCAGACGTGCCTCGGCTCGGTTGAGGTATTGTTCTCCCAGGCGCAGTACCGACGTATACTCATTGTTTGCAGATCCGGCTTCGCCGTCCGAACGGTATTTGTTGATCTGATAGCCGTTTACCGTTTCTTCAAAACGGACAAAGTTTTCTTTCCGTTTATCGTTCTCCTCAAAGGCTTGCAAAAGACCCGTTGGATCTTCAGTCACGCCAAAGCTGGCAAATTCTCCTTTTATACCGATACCAATGGAGGCGCCCATACTGTTCCATAGCTGCAATATCTGCTCGGGATTATTTTTGGTGAAGATATCCATTGGCTCAGCCCCATCCGCACGGTCAAAGTGGCCCAGTTGGAACAACTGCGACTGTGCAATCACCTGACTGGCGGCCTCCTCGGCTTTGGTCCACTCTTTGGTGAATAGGTATACACGCGAGAGCAGAGCCAGTGCTGCCCACTTATTGGCCTTGACGCGTTCGCCCGGATAATCTGATGCCAAAAGCTGGCTGGCATCTTGCAGATCTTGAATGACCTGCGTATACACTGCCGCTGCCGCCGCGCGCGGTTTGAGGCGCTCTTCCGGGTAATTGGTCGTCAGCACCAAAGGAATATCGCCATAGAGGTTGACCAAAAAATAGTAATTGAGGGCACGCATAAATTTGGCCTGACCAATGGCCTCATCTTTGCCCGCTTGTGTCATGCCCTTGGATTGTCCAACGCCTTCAATGATTGCATTACTAACCCCAATGATGGAATATAGATTTCCCCAAAAGTCATTCGTCTGCGCCGAAAAGGGATTGAGGTTGTAGCTGTACATAAAACTATAGCCTGGGTTGAAGCTATTGACACCGGGTGTCAACTCGTCAGAAGATAATCCCGTGTTCAGTGAAAGATCATTTTGATAAGCAGCAAATCGGCCATACATCCCGACCACCACACTGTCGGCCATGGTGTCATTCGCATAAATTTGGTCCGTCGTGTAGATATATTTTGGTGTCACCTCCAGCAGCTTGTTGCAACTGCTTGCAACGACAGCAACAGGTAAAAGGAGGCTGAATAATTTGATATAGTTGGTTTTCATATCCGTAGTCTAATGGTTTAAAATGAGGTCCGTATCCCTAGTGTAAATGTGCGCAGCATCGGCATATCCACGCCGGTCTCTGGATCTGTACCCTTGTAGCTGGTGATCGTCAGTAGATTGGCCCCAGTAGCATAAGCGCGCAGGTTTTTAAGTTTTAGCTTCTCGAGAATCTTGCCTGGTACCGAATAGCTCAAAGTAATATTGCTTAAACGGATGTACGACCCGTCCACAAAATTGGCACCGGATGAATTGTAATTGGACATGGTGCTGGAGTTGGTGGTATAGGCCGGAAATTTAGCTTCTTCACCCGGATGTTGCCATCTGTCCAAGACAATTGCGGGGGCATTGATGACGCTTCCGGCACTCGTAAAGGGATAATTATAAATATGTGTGTTCTTTTTGAAACTGAAAAACACGTCTAGATCAAAGTTTTTATAATTGAACGAGTTGCCCAGACCACCAAAGAATGTCGGAATATTGTTCGCCAAAGGGACATAGTCATCTGGAAAACTGATAAAACCGTCGCCATTCACATCGCGGAATTGCGGTTGCCCATCTGCAGCGTTGATTCCCAGATATTCATAACCCCAGATCAGATTTAATGGTTTACCGATCTGATAAGTAAGGCTATTGGAAGAACTTGCAAGATTGGGATAAGACAAGAGCTTGTTGCGGTTGATACTCATCGTAAAGTTTGTTTTCCAGGTGAAAGCCAATGTATTGATCGGCGTGGTCTGGAGGCTAAATTCCCAGCCGCTATTCTGTACATTGGCATCCAGGTTTTGATTGACCGAACTAAAACCCACCTGTGTAGGTAATCCATAGCCAACTAATTGATTGCCCGACCGATTGCGGTAATAGTTTGCTTCAAAGATAATGCGGTCTTTCAAGAAGCCCATTTCAGCAGCAAGGTCAAGTTTTTTGTTGACTTCCCACTGATAATTTGCATTGAATGGGTTCTTGGGAAGATAGCCCTGCCCCTGGTAATTGTCGAATATACGTTCGTAATTGACGAAATAGGAGTAGTCGCCAATATTATCATTACCCGTCAGACCATAGCTGCCGCGCAATTTGGCAAAACTCAAGCCAAACTGATTATCCTTTAGCCAGCTCTCTTCGCTGAGGATCCAGGCTGCACCGACAGACCAAAAGTTACCATATTTTTTCCCTGGACCAAAACGGGAAGAGCCGTCACGTCTGACGGTTGCATTGATGACATATTTTTGGTCAAATGTCCATCCCATACGAGCAAATCCCGAAAGAAAACGATACTGAGTGTCCTTGGGCTCGATGTTGATAATTGGTGCGGCAGTGATGTCCCTAATCTGACTGTCGTCTGTATAGCCGTTTCCACTTGTGGTAATTGCTGAATTACCGCGATGGATATAAGTACCCCCGATAAGGGCACGAAATGAACTGCGCCCTACGATCAGATCGTAATTCAGCTGAGGCTCAAAATTGAAGGTAGCGGCGCTGGCCTTAGTAAAACTGTTGTTGCCCAAGATGTTTTCGGACGGCCGGAATGATCTCCGTGGATTGATGGCGAGCTGGTCCATTTTCATGCGCGTATAACCGGTATTGATTTTGGCCACGAGATTAGGTAACAACTCATAACTCAGCGCAATATTGCCGATTAAATTTTTAGTTTTATTTTCAAGCGTACGCTCCAGCGCAGCAATGGGGTTATCTATAGTCCAATTCAATTCTCCATCAGCATCGTAAAGGGAGAAATTTGGAGGCAGGGTCTGAAAGTTGGTAAACGATAGTGGAATGACTTCGTTTTTATCCGTTGCATAGCTCGCCGAAAGGGAAGCTTTAAATTTGCCGTCGTTACTGTTGTAGTCGAGGTTACTTCGGAAGTTACCGACGGAAAGACCATTTTTCTTTTGATATACGGTATTTTCACGCCTAAATCCACCGCCAAGGAGGTAGTTGAAACCTGATGATCCACCCGATAGCGATAATTCAGCATTGGATGTATGGGCGACATTGCCAAAATATTCTTTTTGCCAGTTGTGATCTTCAGTTTGGCTCCATTTCAGCAGGTCAGGGTAGTCATTGGGCGTAAGTTCGACACCATCGTTTTTTGCAGCTTCACGCCGCATCTCCAGATATTGGGCGGTATTGAGCATTTTTACATAGTTAGCGATAGAACCAAAACTATGGTAATAATCAGCACTGAGGGTGGGGAGACCTGCCTTACCGCGTTTGGTCGTGATCAGGATCACACCATTGGCACCCCGGGCGCCATAGATGGCGGTAGCATCTGCATCTTTAAGTACTTCAATGCTGGCAATCGTGCTTGGGTCGATACTTTTAAAAGGGCTTTCACCCAAATAGGAGGAGGTGAGGCCATTCGCACCGATATAGGCGAGTGAATTGCTATTAAAAGGAATACCATCAACAATGTACAAGGGTTGTCGCGCTTCACCATCCTGGTTGACGGTATTAATACCCCGTATCTGCACTTGGGTCTGTATGCCCGGTAACCCGTTGAGGGTATTGATCATCATACCGGGAACCCGATTTTGGAGCGCAATGAGTGGATCTGCTGTCGGTGTTTTCTCAATGGTGGCTGCAGTGACACTAGAAGTAGAGCCCGTATTGAGCCGTTTGGATACCTCTTGCCCATACGACAGTACGCTAACTTCATCAAGCAGGTTCTGCGTCTGCAACAGTTGCATGGTAACGGTGTTTTGGCTAGTTGACACAGCAAGCTGCCTTTCTTCGTAACCAACGGAACTGAATACTAAGGTATCCGTATGGCTGGTCCGCTCGATTTTAAAAGCGCCTTTATCATTGGTGAAAGTGACTTTGTCGTTGCTTTTGTTGTAAACGGTTACCAATTCTACGGGACCGGATTTGTCCCGTACAGTGCCGTCCACAAAAAGCTGTTTGGCAGGTTGCTGTTGTTTTTGATGCTGTTGGCCGCTTTTCTCCCGCGGAAGAATGGTGATCTCTTTTCCAACGATCTTAAAAGTGAACGGTAAATCCTTAAAGGCTTCTTCAAGAACATCACGCAAGGCTTTATCCTTTGCCTGAACTTTAACGACGGTATTAAGGTCTATCTGATTGCCGGAAGCAATGATGTTATAGCCTGTCTGTTGTCGGATGGTTGAAAAAAGTTCTTTGAGTGTTGGTTTGCCCTGATAATTGAGCTGTTGACCAACGACTGTGCTACCAGCAAGAAGCGACGTGACCAATAGCAAGTTTTTTAGACGATTCATCGGGTCTGTGATTTAGGTTAATGTGTTTAGATTTCTGTATTAAAAAGGCTTCGTTATTTATTTTTGTGGACAACTATTTTGCCGTCACGATAGTTAAAGTTTAATTGACCGGTGCTTTCCAAAAAGGTAAGCGTTTTGGTCAATGATTGATTTTTGTCGATAGATCCCCAAAAGACAAGCTGTTTTGTAGCAGAGTCTTCGTATTCAAAATCTACATTGTACCATCTCGAAAGTGTAGCCAAAATGGCATCGAGCCGTTCGTTGTCAAATAGGAAATATCCTTTCTTCCAGGCCGTCGCTGCTTCGATATTGGCCGGTAGAATCTGGATCGATGTCTTGGAGATGAGCGATCGCTGTCCGGGTACAAGCAGGCGTTGATTTACATCGACCGAACCTTCAAGCAGCGTAGTTTCCACAAACTCGCGGTTGTCATAACTGTTGATGTTAAATATGGTGCCCAATACCTTGACTTCTTGATTTCTGGATTTTACGATAAAGGGTTGATGTGGATTTTTGCTTACTTCAAAATAGGCTTCTCCTGTTAACGAGACTTCCCGCTTGGCGGCAGAAAATTGCATTGGATAGGTGAGTGTCGAAGCAGCGTTCAGCCATACTTTACTCCCATCGGGCAGGTTGACCTGATATTGACCACCTTTGGGAACTTCAACAATCAGTTCGCGCGATTGCAATTCCGTGTCGCTCACAGGCGATCCATCTAAATAGACAGCCGTACCGTTGACGATCTTAACACCCGATTTGCCTCCGTTGAGTGCGATGCTTGATCCGTCTTCCAATTTCAGGATGGCCTTTTCTTGTCCGGGTTTGAATTGATCTATCGCGGCTAGAGTATCGCGATGCGACTGTCCACGCGGGATAAAGAGTAAAGCAAAAGCAATCAGCAGGACGGCAGCTGCAGCGCTGATCCAAGCGGCTCTCCGGTACAATGGACTACGCGAAGCTGGTTTTGCATCAAGCTGCTCCTGGATTTGTAGGAGTATGGCATTTTTTCGGTCTTCCTGGGCGGCGCCGTCTAGTTCCCATTCCACAGCTTGCTGCGATTCGTACCACGATTCTATCAGCTGGTTTTCCGCCGCTGAACTGATGCCGAGTTCGTATTTCAATAAGATTTCTGCAATGTTTTTCTGTTCCATGAGCGCCATTGTTTATAGTATAGTTGCACCAAAACGTATTTGGTGGTAGATAAATATTAAAAAATGATGAAATTTATTTTAAATCGATGAGAAGGAGGAGAAGAAGCGAATAGAGACCTTGTTTCTTGAGGTTGTTTCTCAGAATGTTCAGTGCGTTGCTGATCTGTTTTTTGACCGTTTGGTCAGAGATGTCGAGACGTTCTGCAATTTCCTTATAACTAAGTTGTTCCTGTCGGCTCAATAGAAATACCTCTTTCATTTTTGCTGGGAGCCGTTCAATTTCACGATCAATAATCTGCTGAAGCTCCTTACCTTGCTGCTGGTCACTCAACGAAAATCCGGTTACTTCAATATATTCCAAAATAGACGCAATCAGCTTTTTTTGATTGCCTTGGGTTCGGTGATAGAAAAGAGCGCTCTTGCGGGCAGCCCCGTATAACCAGCCGTGAATATCCTGTATTTCGGACGATTGTGTCTTATTCCAGAGGTTGACGAAAATATTCTGTAAAAGATCCTCAGCATCGGTCTGGTCTTTCACCAGTTTGGACAGATAAATTAATAGTGGATCCCAATAAGATTTAAAAACAAGGTCGAACACCTGCCTGTCACCCTGCTGTAGGCGCTGAAGGATATATTTAGATTCGATCTCATTTTTAAGATTCACGTTAGTCGTAGTAGGTGACGACAAACTTAGATAAATTTGTGATTATTTGCAATAAAAGGTCCCGCTCGATTTTTAATGCCTAACTGTTTTATGCAAATTTTTGTTCCGGGGGTTTCATTCCAATGGCGCCAACTGGATTGCTTAACTACCGTCATACTTTCTGGATGATGCCACAGGATAGTTGGGTAAAATAGCTATTTTAAAGGCCTAGACATTAAAATTTGAACAATTTTGCGTCGAATTTGAACATCCAATTCTCCCATTCCCCCTAATTTTGGAATACCATTTTTTTAAAAGGAATCACACAGTTCTGTTTTATAAATCTCATAAGATCGTTGAGCAATATAATAACTGACTCCTTTGAAGAATTGGAATAACCAACAAAAAATAACACCTGATCATTCTGTAGTTCTAAAGTTTTCGGATAGCTATATGGCGCTTTTACAGCGGCTGCCTTTCCGGCAATTACAACTGAATAATCGACTAATCACTATTAAACTATAAAAAATGAACAGAAATTATGTTGAAAAGGATGTCATCCACGCCAAATATAAAGGCATGGTGACGTGGAAAATGATTGCATTGTTAGCCGTGTCATTTAATGCCACCGTAAAAGCAATGCCTTACGCGACTGATCCAACATTTGCCGTGTTGAAAACAGGAGGAAAATTAAACCAAATAACAATCAGTGGTACCGTTTCAGCGGATAATGAGCGGCTTTCGGGCGTATCTGTGAAGGTAAAAGGATCTGATCTGGGAACGAAAACCGACCAAAACGGAGCGTTCAAGATTAACGTGAACGATGCGAATGCAGTACTTGTATTTTCCATGGTGGGATACGATAGTCAGGAGGTCTCTATCGCAGGTAGAACGCAGATTGATGTTGTGCTCAAATCCGGATTTTCTCAATTGGAGGAAGTCGTGGTGGTAGGTTTCGGTACACAAAAGCGCGAAAACTTGACGGGATCTGTAGCTGTAGTCGATTCGAAACAATTGGAAAATAGACCCGTTAGAAATGCGATTCAGGCATTGCAGGGATTGGCTCCCGGGCTCAATATCTCCCAAAACAGTGGAACACTGGAAAGTAATCCCACTATAAATATTCGGGGCACGGGTACCATCGGTACGTCTTCATCGTCTCCATTGATCCTGATCGATGGTTCTGAGGGCTCATTGTCGGCATTAAATCCGCAGGATATTGAAAATATTTCGGTGCTTAAAGATGCTGGCGCTGCGTCAATTTATGGTTCACGGGCAGCTTTTGGTGTTATTTTAGTGACCACAAAATCAGGTAAGTCGGGCAAAACAACGACAAATTACAACAATAGTTTTCGCATCAATGCGCCAACACTGTTGCCGAAAATGATGGACTCCTGGACTTTTGCCAATTATTTTAACCAGGCAGACGAAAATTTTGGAAGCCAGGGTGAATTCAGTGCAGATGATTTGAAACGTATTTTAGATTACAAAAATGGCGTCATCTCGGCCTCTATCATACCCAATCCAAAAAACCAATCCTACTGGGCAGATGGCTATGGCTATGGCAACGATAATGTGGATTGGTTCGATACCATGTATAAAGACCATGCATTTGCACAAGAACACAATTTAAGTATTAATGGTGGGACTGAAAAAACAACCTATTACCTGTCGGGAAATTTTATGAAGCAGCAGGGCATGATGGCCTTCAATACCGACCATTATGATCGATACGCGATTTCGGCAAAGATAAATTCCAAATTGTCCGATATTTTAACCGTCGGATACAATGCGCGTCTCGTTCGGGAGGATTATCAAAGACCAGCCGCACTGACAAATTCCTTTTATGACGATCTTGGTCGCCAAGGATGGCCAACGCTGCCGCTCTATGATCCAAATGGACATTTATACAGTTCGCCGTCGCCAGCACTGGGTATGCGTGACGGTGGTACGGACAAATCAACCAAAGACTATATTTATCAGCAATTGCAATTGACCTTGGAACCTATCCGCGGCTGGAAAACCATTGCTAACATCAATTATCGTACGACGACGCAATTCCGCCATTGGGATTCTCAAAAATTGTACAACTATGATGTGAAGGGCGAGCCTTATGTGTACAAAAGCAACTCCAATGTGTATGAATACGCGTGGAAAGAAAATTATTATAACATTAGTGCCCATTCAGAATATGATAAACGTATAGGAGATCATCATTTTAAAACAATGGTCGGTTTTCAGGTTGAAAATACCGCTTACCGCGATCTATCGGCACAGCGTGATGGCATTTTGGTTCCCGGCCAGCCTGTTCTTAATCTGACCTCTAGCACAGATTATGATGGAAAACCTACCGTGCCAACGGTGACAGGGCAATATCAGAACTGGGCCAATGCCGGATTTTTTGGACGTATCAATTACGATTATGCGGATAAATATCTAATAGAAGGTAACTTACGCTATGATGGCTCGTCGCGTTTTAGAGCAGATAGCCGCTGGGGCTGGTTCCCATCCGTTTCTGCAGGCTGGAACATCTCCAAAGAAAAGTTCTTTACGGATAATGTTTCCTTTGTCAACTATTTGAAATTAAGGGCCTCGTATGGGGAGTTGGGCAATCAGAATACCACAGACTGGTATCCTACGTATATACTGTTACCGGTCGGCATTACCAACGGAGCCTGGCTGATCAACAATACGCGGCCCAATACTGCTAGCGCAGCAGGGTTGGTGAGTTCGACCTTAACCTGGGAATCGATCAACACGCTGAATGCGGGAATAGATTTTGGGCTATTGAATAACCGTTTAACGGGTTCATTTGAAGTATTTAAACGTAAAACGCTTGATATGGTGGGACCGGCACCACAGTTGCCTGCCGTCTTGGGAACGCAGGTGCCACAAACCAATAATACCGATTTGGAGACAAAAGGATTTGAAGCGACCATTGGCTGGACCGATAGGACCGACGGCGGATTTCGCTACAGTACCAAATTCTTAGTGTCGGATTATAGTACAACAGTGACCAATTATCCGAATAAGACCGGAAGTCTCGATGAAGATACCTACCGGACAGGGCAGCGTCTGGGAGAAATTTGGGGATATACAACCATTGGCATCGCAAAATCGCAGCAAGAAATGGATGCCCACCTGGCATCGTTGCCGAATGGCGGGCAAAATGACCTCGGAAGCCAATGGGGTGCGGGCGATATCATGTACAAAGATTTAAATGGCGATGGAAAAATCGGATCTGGAAGCAGTACCGAAAGTAATCCGGGAGACCGAAGCATCATCGGAAATAGTACACCGCGCTATTCGTTTGGTTTCAACTTCAATGGTGATTATAAGAATTTTGACTTCAGTCTATTCTTACAAGGTGTCATGAAACGTGATTACTGGCAGGGGGGATACTACTTCTGGGGAGCTACAAGTAATAAGTGGTGGTCAACAGGGCTGAAAGAACATGAAGATTATTTCCGGACAGCCGATAATGCGCTTGGTGAAAATCTGGATGCTTACTATGCACGTCCGATATTTGGTACCGATAAAAATCAGCAAGCACAAACCCGATATTTACAAAACGCAGCGTATATCCGCATCAAAAATATTCAGGTCGGTTATACTGTTCCAATGGAGACAACAAAGCGCTTTGGAATTTCAAAACTTAGAGTTTATATCTCCGGTGAGAATGTATGGACAGGCTCCAAAGTTGAGGGCATGTATGATCCTGAAACAATTGATGGCGGCAGCAACGGAACGGTCTATCCATTAACTAAAGTTTGGTCTGCAGGTTTAAGTGCTACATTTTAATAATTAATACCATGAAATTAAATACAACAACGATAAAATTCTTTTTGGGAGCGGTACTGATCGCAGCGACAGCTTCATGTAATAAATATTTGGATATTACGCCACCCTCTCAAATCGTACCGGAAGCTTACCTGAATGAGGAATCCCAGCTGGCCGCTTACACCGTTGGCCGCTATGCAGGCCTGCTTCCTTCGCATGCAAACTGGAACTTTGGAACATTTGGTATCGATGCCAATTCGGACAATATGATCAACCCCACCTTTGACAACCGGTATAATCCCGGACAGTGGCGTGTCGATGCAAAAGATGGGGATTGGAAGTTTGAGAATATCTATCAAATGAATTATTTCCTCAAAAATGTGCTGCCTAAATGGAAAAACAACCAGATCCTCGGAAATTCCGAAAATGTGGCGCATTACATCGGCGAAGCGTATTTTTTAAGGGCCTATGAGTATTTTAATAAGCTTCAGAATCTAGGGGATTTTCCGATCGTAAAAGATGTTTATAACGACGGCGAAAAACAGGCCTTGATTAATGCAAGCATGCGCTCGCCTCGAAATGAGGTGGCACGTTTTATACTGTCTGATCTGGATTCGGCTATTACGCTTTTAAAAAGTGCATCTCCTGACGGGAAAAAACAACGTATTTCCAAAAATGTAGCCCTGCTGATGAAATCGCGCGTCGCTTTGTACGAGGGTACATGGTTAAAATATTTCAAAGGAACGGCTTTTGTCCCTAATGGCCCGAATTGGCCGGGTAAAAACAAGGCCTTCACGGCAAATTACAATTACCCGCTCGGAAGCATTGATAATGAAATAAACTATTTTTTAGATCAGGCAATGGGTGCCGCGAAAACTGTAGCAGACAATATTCTTTTGGTTGAAAATAGTGGAATTATCGAATCGCCAAACAATGAAAATCCGTATTTCAGTATGTTTGGCGCAGTGGATATGTCCGGATATAGTGAAGTACTTTTATGGCGGCAATACAATCTTTCTCTTGTCACACACAACGTACCCGTGTACGCGCAGAGCGGAAACTATGCAGTAGGCATGACTAGGGGTATGGTCGAAAGTTTCTTGATGGGCAATGGTCTGCCAATTTATGCCGCGGGTAGCGGTTACCATGGCGATGATTACATTGCTGATGTGCGAAAAGACAGAGATGACAGACTGCAGTTATTCCTTAAAGAGCCTGGACAACGCAATGTATTGGTCAACACAACAGTGGGATCGCATGGAACCGCCGTTGAACCGGTGCCTAGAATTTACGATTCGAGCTGGGAAACGCGCTATACCACTGGGTATACAATCCGCAAAGGAATTTCATACGATGGCCAGCAGACTAATAACGGACAGGCGTATACGGGCAGTGTGACATTCCGCGCCAGTGAAGCTTATTTAAATTATATTGAAGCTGCCTACGAACGTAATGGAAATTTAGATAATACCGCGCGTAACTATTGGGCAAAATTGAGAGAGCGTGCCAAAGTATCTACGGATATCGATAAGACCATAGGTGCAACAGATATGACCAAAGAAAAGTTGGATTGGGGAAGTTATTCCGCAGGTATCCAGGTGAATGCAACGCTGTATAATATCCGCAGAGAGCGTCGGAATGAATTGATGGCGGAAGGACTGCGCCTAATGGATCTAAAACGCTGGAGAGCGATGGATCAATTAATCACGACTCCATACCACTTTGAAGGATTTAAATTATGGGGACCAATGAAAAGCTGGTATACCGCCGGTCAATTGATTTATGGTGCTACCAATGACAAGGCTGTGGTATCGGACCCTGCTTTAAGCGTATATCTGAGACCATTGGAAATAAAAAGTAGTGCGCTTTCTTATGCCGGAGCAAAATTCGTCATGGCACATTACCTTTCGCCGATCGCCGTAGAACATTTTCAATTGACATCGACCGACGGGTCTGTTGAAAATTCTATAATCTATCAAAATCCGGGCTGGCCTACTGTGGCTGGACAGTCTCCTACGAACTAATTGGAACAGATCATTCCGGGAAATGCCATCGCAAAATTGTTGCTGAAGCTGTTTCCCGGAATCATTTGTATTAACCCCGTCCAAGTCTTAATTTCTATACCAATTGTTAATTCTTGGAGCATCAATGTTTAATACCCTTTTGTAAATCGGTAGGGGTAATGCCAAATTGTTGTTTAAACGATGTGGCAAAATATCGGGAGTCACTAAATCCCACAGCATAGGATACTTCTGAGATGGAGATGCTTTTATCATTTTCTAGCATTTGATATGCATGTTTTAAGCGCACATTTTTAATAAGCTTACTGGTCGAAAGATCGAGCAGGTTTTTTATTTTTCGATTGAGTGTGGACTTCGATAGTCCTAAGATTGCTGCCAAAGGACCTATCTCCAAAGTGCTGTCAGACATATGCTCCTCAATAGCTTTAATGGTTTTCTCGAGAAACTGTTCATCCACAGTTGGATATTCCAGTTTAGATATATCAATCTTGGGTTCGGCTTTGAAAGCTTCTTGGCGGGTCCGCTTGTTAATGACAAAACTATTAATTCTGGCCTCCAACAGCTTAATTTCAAAGGGTTTTGAAATATAGCCATCAGCACCGACATTGTACGAATCTACCCGATCTTCTAAACTGATCTTCGCGGTCAAAAGAATGATGGGAATATGGTTCTTTTCAATGTCTTTCTTCAGTTTTCGGCAAAGTTCCCAACCGTCCATTTTAGGCATCATAACATCAGATACAATAATGTCAACATCTTGGTCAGATAATAAGGCTAATGCTTCCAAGCCATTTGTTGCTGTTAGAACATGATAGGTTTGCGAAAGAATGCGTTGAATTGACTCCCTGAGATCATCATTGTCCTCCACAATAAGGAGTGAAAGCGCTTTCTTTTTTAATGTTGGATTCTCGGTATTTTCAACCTCCTGATGTACGAGAGCTGGTTTGGTATGCTCGATCAAAGTCATATCCAAATGCGTGCGTTCAGATGGGGGATAACTTTCCAAATCAATGGGGACGCGCAGTGTGAAGCAGGATCCTACGCCCAATTCGCTCTTTACAGTAAGTGTTCCATGATGTAGGTGTGCCAATTCTTGCGATAAGGCCAGTCCTATACCGTTGCTACCTTTTTTTCTGGTTGCACTATTGGTATAAAACTGGACGAATATTTTACTTAGTTCTTCACTGGGTATTCCTGTCCCGTCATCCTGCACATCAATCACCAATACATTTTTCCCGAGCTCCTTTTCAAGCCGGGTAATGACTTCGATACTTCCTCCCACATCGGTATACTTAAAGGCATTTGACAAAAGGTTAAATAGGATTTTATCCAGTTTATCCGCATCAAAATATGCTCCTTCAATTGGTTGGTGGTGCGTTATGTTGAATGTGATCTTATTTTTCTCCGCAAGTGGATAAAAATAAGTAATGCACAAGTGATCAACAAATTGTGTTAGATGACCATAGGCAACCTTTAAATCCATGGTGCGACGTTCCGTTTTCCGAAAATCAAGCACCTGCTGCAAGAGTCTTCTGAGGCGGTCAAGATTGGACCGCATACGATCCAATTGAACGTATCTGTTTTTTGTTACCTGTTCTATATCATCCACTAAACAGAATAAAATGGTCAGTGGGGTAAGTATTTCGTGAGAGATATTTGTAAAATAATTAATTTTGGAATTGGTAAGTTCATCCAGCTTATCTTTTTCGATCTGCGCAATTTTAAGCTCTTGTTTTAATTTTATTTTACTGTAGAAGAAACGGCCGACCAAATAGATAATAAGCAACACCAGGATAACATACACGGCATAGGCGATATTGCTCTCATAGAAAGCAGCCCTTTTTCTAATGGATATTTTCGTAATTTCACTGGCTGAATTGTTGGAGGTATCAAGCACTTTTACCATAAATGTATACGCTCCTTTGGGGAGATTATGGTACGTAGCAAAAGGTCGGGATCCCGAAACACTCACCCAGTCTTTATCAATCCCTTCCAGCTTATAAGCAAATCTTGTTTTTTCCGGCGAACGATATTGTAATGCCGAAAAATTGATCTCTAGCTGTTCTTCGGATGGATTTAATACCAGATTGAGTTTATCGAAATCCATTTTTGATGGATCACTTAATTCAAAAATGGACTGGTTGTTGATTTTTAAGTCGGTAATGAATACCTTTAATCTCTTTTGCTTTCGTGATTCTTTTGAGGATATGCCCACAATACCATTATTTCCTGCAAAAAATAATGTATGGCGCTGATTATTCTCAGTTATTGCCAGTGGGGAAAAAATTTTTACACTGACACCATCTTTAGCAGAATACTCCTCCATAACCTGCTTTTCCGGATCAAATCGGAAAATGGAACGGGCAGTTGTTATCCATAAAAAATTGTCAAACCAGTAGAGGTTTAATACCTGAAGCTGCCGGGAAAAATAATTACGCAAAAACTGTTGAAAGATTTTTGTCTTGGGATTGTAACGCAATAATCTTCCGTCCAGAGTGGCTAACCATAAAAAATTATATTTGTCCATCGCGATCGCCTGTATGCTGGACGAATTTAATTGGGGCGTAGACGAATTGAGCACAGTGACGACCCTAGCTTTTTTGCGGTCGTAACCGAACACGCCTTGATCTTTGGTGCAAAACCAGATCATTTCATTATCCGATTCCGCAGCTGCGGATACAGCAGCTTGAATTTCTTTTACAGGCTCAAAATCGCTGGATGGGTTTTTCTTTTGCAAAATACCGTTACTGGTCAGTACCCAGATAATTCCTTTGCGATCCCGGAATAGATCATTGGGTGTACCGATTTTAGGATCATAATCGGTTAATTGAATGGTGCCCGTATTGGTGAGAGCACTGCCTGTTTTGTTGAAAACTGAAATTTTTCGGTCATATGCACCAGATAACCAGAGTTCATTCCCAAAATCTATTACCGAACTGGCATCTTTAATGGCGAAATTGTCGGACAGGTCCGGTTGCTCACTATACATGATGATTTCCTTCGTACGGAGATTTAAGGAACCCAGACCCAGTCGGTCTTGATTGAACCATAAGATATCCTCTTGGTCACCTTGGTTTAACATGGTGATTTTTGGAGCGATAC
Organism: Sphingobacterium sp. UBA5996; assembly: GCF_002429765.1. Classification (NCBI taxonomy): domain Bacteria; kingdom Pseudomonadati; phylum Bacteroidota; class Sphingobacteriia; order Sphingobacteriales; family Sphingobacteriaceae; genus Sphingobacterium; species Sphingobacterium sp. UBA5996. The sequence goes on along the minus strand of NZ_DJAS01000022.1, from coordinate 62,533 downwards.
GATAACGCTGTTTGATATAGGGTAGATGGTAGTTGCTGATGCCTGATAGTGTAAAGTCAATGGTACTCATTCCCTCATCGAATATTCCTAACCATATCGACCCTTTTCGATCGAGATATAAATCACTGAAAATATTGGCTGTCTGATCGAAAAAAGGTTTAATATTTATTTCCCTAATCTCACCGTTTTTCATCGTTCTGAAACAAGATATTCCCGAAAAAGATAAAGTCCAGATATCGCCGTTGAAATTATCCTGCAAGATGTTGTAAAATATTTTCTCAGGCTGTCCCGCGTCGTTCTTAAGCGGTATTTTCTGATAGGTATCAGTACGCGTGCCACCTGTATTCGGATCAAAAGTATACAGTCCATCTCCCCAGGTACAGACCCAATAGCGCCTATTCTTATCTTGATAAATTTTAAATGGATTATTCCTGATACCTATCTTGGGCAATGAAATAAAACGATTGCTGTTCTGATCTAGCCGAACGAATCCCCTTTCCCAGAGGCAAGCCCAAATTACACCGTTTCGATCTTGATAGAGCGAGCTGACTGTATTACCGGGCAGCGGAGAATATTTTGAATCCACATGATAGTGCTGCTGGACGTTAAAATTTTTATCGAGTACATAAATGCCGCTACGCGTTCCAAGCCAGATACGATGCTTGTTGTCGATGAGAATAGCATTAACATACTGTCCAAGAAGCTGCGGACAGGCGATCTTTTCGATCCGGCAAGTTGCTTTGTCGATTTTACATAAACCCTTTTCCGTACCGACAAGTAATATATGGTCCATTTCGGTCAAGGCGCGGATATTATTGCTGATCGCAGCTTCCCCGAGCAGGGCTTCAGGATTGATATTGAGCAATTGATTGCCATCATAACGGCAAAGTCCGCCTTGAGTCGCAAACCAAATGAATCCATTACTATCCTGGTAAGTCCTGTTGACTGTCAGCGATGGAAGATTTTCGTTTATTTTTAAGGGAGTAACACGGAAGTCCTGTCCCTTAATTTGGATGGGAGCGACAACTGTGAATAGGTACAAAAATAGATAGATGCGAAAATTGGTCACGTGTTTCGTTTCCTTAGTTGATAACAAAAATATGAAATCCTTTTAAGAAACGAACAAACACGACACCAGGATCACTTCCTATTTTTAATTTTCCTTAAAGCTGTGCCGCTGAATGTATTCGGTGGGGCTCAACCCATACATCTTTTTGAATAGCGTAGTGAAATGCGTCTGATTGGTAAATCCGAGCGAATAAGCTACCTGAGAGATATTCATTTTTTTCTCCAGCAGCAGCTTTTCAGCTTGCTGTAACCGGATATTACGAATAAATTCACCGGTCGAAATACCCGTCAGCGATTTCACCTTACGGTGCAGCTGTACACGGCTCAACCCTACCTTATCGGCTAGAAACTGCACATTGAACTCCGAATTCTCCAGGTATTGGTTTACCGTTTTAACAATACGTTCCATCAGCTGCTCATCGCTAGACTTAAAGCTGATGGTTTTTACCTTACCTTCCTGCTGCTGCGCGCCCGAAAACTTTCCTTTAATCTTCATGCGGTTTTTGATGAGATTGTGTACAACAACATGAAGCTCATCCACCATAAAAGGCTTTGTCAAATAGGCATCTGCGCCGCGACCAATGCCTTCCAAACGGTCTTCCTGATTGGTTTTGGCCGTCAGTAACACCACAGGAATATGGTTGGTCGTGCTATTGCCTTTGAGCTTTTTGACCAACGTATAGCCGTCCATTAATGGCATGGCAACGTCGGAAATAATCAGGTCGGGCTGCTCAGCAAGGGCGACCTGAAACCCCTCGCCACCATTTTCGGCAAGCAGCACTTTATAGGATGGTGAAAGTTCCTGATGCAGATAGTGGAGAATGTCGCGGTCGTCGTCAATGACAAGAACTTTATAGCCTGTTTTTTGATAATCGTTCTTTGGATGTAGGTTAGTTGCTGAAACTGGGCGGCTCTCGTGTTTTATCGTCAACGCATCAGTTGGTCTCACAGGAGCAAGATCTTTCTGCCGCAGATGCTTGTTGCCCATCGGAAGACGGATTACAAAAAGGCTGCCGCTGCAGTCCATTCTATTTTCGGCATGTATCTGTCCACCGTGCAGTTCAACCAGCACTTTGGTGAGATGTAGACCAATGCCCGAACCCTGCCGCTGATAAGTGCTATGCGCAGCAGACTGGTAGTACCGCTTAAAAACATGGCGAAGATCGCTTTTGGCGATGCCGCTACCCGTATCACTGACAACAAGTTCTAAGATTTCACTTCCCTTTCCCCGTTGTTGAACGGCTAAGGAAACCGCAATGTGACCACCACTCGGCGTAAATTTAAACGCGTTGGAGATCACATTATGCAGTATTTTTTCAAAGCTGTTGACGTCTATCCAAATTGGAATATCGTCGGCATCGCTGTGTACGGATAGCTGGATCTGATGACTAAGGGCCTGATCCTCAAAAATGCCGATCATCTGCTTGACATAATCTACCGCATTGATTTCGCAAAATTTGAGATTCATGTGCCCGCTTTCCAGCTTTCGGATATCAAGCAACTGATTGACTAGACTAAGGATGCGCTGTGCATTGCGATTCATGTTCTGCAGCGTGGATCGGGTTTGCGGATCTGCTGCATTTTTCATGAGCTTATCGATTGGACTCATAACTAGCGTCAGCGGCGATCGGATCTCGTGCGATACATCCGTAAAAAGCTGTAACCGGAAAGCATGCAGACGCTCGAGCCGACGCTCATGCAGATACTTACTGATTAGGAATAGAATACCGGTCGCAAGTAGGATATAAATGCAGTAAGCCATTCCACTTAAATACCAGGGCGGCTGGATATGCAGCGTTACCATTAAGCTTGGTGAATAGATGCCAAATTTACAGGCGCGTATTTCCAATTCATGCTCCCCGGAAGAAAGGTTGTTGTACGTGATCAGGTTCACTCCCGGAAGCGTCGCATTCCAGCTCTTGTTGATGCCTTTAATGCGGTATTCATAATGTACATTTTCTGGACTGTTAAAATCCATTGTGGACAATTCAAAAGTGAAACTGTCGTCGTTGCTATGGAAGTAAAATTCGTTTGCAGCGATCAAGTCATCCTTATAGATTACGCTTCCGCTGGGTGCCATGCCAGGCTTAATGGGCTGGTTCTTGACATACAGATTGGTAATGAGTACCGGATGTGGATAGGTCTGCAGCTGTATCTTTTCAGGAAAAAATGAAGTAATCCCCTGCCGTCCGCCGTAATATATTTTTCCTTGGGTATCCTGAAAGTGAACGCTGCGGTTGTAGGACCGATCGACCAGGCCGTCTCCGGTATAGTAATTGACAATTTTGCCTGAACCGGGATTCAGACAGTTGATACCCTTGAATGTGCTGCACCAAATATTTCCTTTCTTGTCACCGCCTAAGCCAGTGATCACATTGCTGGATAGTCCGTTATTAGTGGTGTAAATGCTGACCGACCCTGATTTCTTATCGATCTGATATAGGCCGTTGTAGGTGCCGGCCCAGATGTGACCTAAATGATCGTCCAATAGGGAGATGGTGATCTGTTCGGATAATCGATGGCCTGTATACTGTTGAGAGAAGCTCTTTGTAGTGGGATCAAAACAGCTCACGCCCTTATGATGCCCAAGCCAGATAAGACCATCATCGGCGCATAAAACGGTAGCAATCCAATCATTGGCTAAGGCGCCCTTTGTCGAATTGCTGGTATTCATACTATAACTTTGAGCAATTTTCGTATCGAGATCGTATTCCACAAAGCCCGATCCAAATGTAGCAATATAAAGCGTATTGTTTTTGCCCAAGGCGAAAGATTTGACCTGTCTGGATGGGCAGATATCCCTGAGGGTGGATTGTCCTGTTATTGGATCAATTTGTCCAAGGCCTTTCTCATATGAACTGAACCAGATCGTACCGTCCGAAGCCGCTTCCAGTTTATTGATATCCGCTATGGTATTTATTTGTTGATGTGAAATGCCTTGACGGTCAGTTTTAAAAACGCCTTCTCGCTCCACGGCATACCAAATATTACCTTGGCGGTCACGCGTGATGGCACTGATGATGTTTTGATCTGTTTTTTCCCGGCCTGAAATACGCCAAAATTCAAACTGTTTGCTTTGCACGGGGATAAAAACCAGGCCCCGTTGAAACCAGCCAAGCCAAAGATTATTTTCGCGGTCCTGCAGCAGCGCACGTATCCGTGCATGTCGGTAGTCATTGTCCAAATTAGGCAGTTCAGCTTGTGCAGCAACCAGTGGCTTTTTTTCCAGATCCAGATACCATAGCCCATCACCCTCGGTACTGATCAGCAGATGGTTTTTCTGGCCTTTTGATAATTGGATCTCCGTTACGGTAGACTGCAGTTTCGACTTGTATTCAACGGCTTCGAATGTATTGTTTTGCGGATCATAGCGGCTAATCTTTGAGGGCGACGCGAATAGGAGCTTGCCGTCATGTTGCTGCACGATGTCATAATTGCCGCCCTTCGGCATCGGAAGCAGATCCGAAACGATTTGCCTTGCCCGCTTCTGGTCGGCAGAAACCTGCGAGACCCCTACACGGTCAATAGCTACCCAAATCCTGTTCATCCGGTCTTCAAATAGACTGCGGGCAAACATGCCGCCAACCAGCGTATTGAGTCGCGGTAGCGATAGCGCCTCTCTACGGCTAACCTGAATGTCGAAGATACCCCAGCCTGATGTGGCTACCCAAATGTGACCATCTTTTTTATGGATGATATCTGTAATGTGCGGTGCAATCTGATCAGGAAAATGGATGCGCACAAATTGGTCGCTATTTTCATCGTAATACTGCAGTCCATTATTGCAGCCCACCCAGAGCCTTTTGTCGCGGTCAAGATAAAGGATGATGACATTATTGCTCGATATGGACGTGCTATCCTGCACATCGTGGAGATATTGTACAAAACGGGTGCCGTCAAACTTGTTGAGCCCATACTCGGTACCTGTCCAGATATAGCCGTGTTTGTCCTGACTGATACTGTTGGTCAGATTGGATGAAAGTTCGCCAAAGCCATAGTCCCTATTGTCATAGATGCGCGTAGCCTGTCCATGGGCATACCCTATAAAAGCAAATAGTAGTAAGACTGTCGAAAAAAGATCCCTCCGCATTGGTATGATTGGTTTATGCTTTTGAAGATACATATTATTGCGCAACCCTAAAAAGAAAAAAAAGCTTATGGCCCAATAAACCCTGTTTTACACGCCGATGTAACAAATTGAAATAAATATGAAACGTCAATGCAAGGCGTTGCAACAATGGCCAAAGGGAATGTAACAGTTACAAATGCGGCGACTCATTAAGAGTACTACTTTTAGGTTGCTGAAAAATGATCATCATGCAACATCCCTTGCTGTGCTAGTACTTAGCATTGGGAGTGGGTTACTGTATGTGCTGAATTCAGGAAAGGAAAAAACCAATTATAATGGAAATCATCATGTTTACTCATCACCGCTATTGGCGAGTGTTTTTGGTCGCTGTGCTGATCTACTGCTGTGGAGGCAATGCCCATGCTGTGTTGTCTACTACCAAAGATACGGTGGCACGGGATTTTATAGCCCGCGAGTCCGGTCCCGGTTTCCTGGCTTTAGTCAATAATGGGGTGCGTATACCTATGCTTGTCGATCCGCAAGATCACAAGGGTGTATTGCGGGCTTTCGAAAATCTAAAAAAAGATTTTATACAGGTTACGGGGCATGGGCCCGACCAGCAAAAAAACGGGCGCTCCAACATCATTATAGGTACCTATGGCAACTCGAGCCTGATTGACAGTCTCATGCATAAAGGTCTTTTGGACAGCAGTGCGCTTGCCGGAAAGCGGGAAAAGTTTATAATGACGGTGGTCAATAAGCCCTTATGGGGCATTGATTCAGCGCTGGTTATCGCCGGCAGCGACAAACGTGGTACAATCTACGGCATTTATGAGCTGTCGGCCCAAATTGGTGTTTCACCCTGGTATTACTGGGCAGATGTGCCAATCCGCAGAGCAACCGCATTGTACGCCAAGCCAGGTCTCTACACGCAGGGGGAACCAAAGGTGAACTACCGCGGTATTTTCCTGAATGATGAAGCACCGGCATTAAGTGGTTGGTCCAAGGCGACGTTCGGTGGATTTAATGCAGATTTTTATGAAAAGGTATTCGAACTGCTATTACGGCTGAAAGCCAATTACCTCTGGCCTGCAATGTGGGGGAGTGCTTTTTATGATGATGATCCAAAAAATGGACCACTGGCGGATGAAATGGGTATTATCATGGGTACGTCGCACCACGAGCCGATGGCTAGGGCGCAGGCGGAATGGAAACGCTACGGCAATGGTGGAGCCTGGGACTATGCTAAAAATAAAGTCGGATTGCAGAAGTTTTGGCGTAGTGGTATAGAACGTGCACGAAACTGGGAGTCTATCCTGACCATTGCCATGCGCGGTGACGGCGATGAACCCATGAGTGAAAAGCAAAATGTCAGTCTGCTGGAGCAGATCGTTCGCGATCAGCGACGCTTGATTGCGGAAGCCACAGGGCGACCGGCAGCAGAGACACCACAGCTGTGGGCTTTATACAAAGAAGTACAGGACTATTATGATAAAGGCATGCGGGTGCCGGACGATGTAACGCTACTGCTTTGTGATGACAATTGGGGCAACGTACGCAAGCTGCCCGATTCGAATGCCACGCCACGAAAGGGCGGTTATGGCATGTATTACCATTTTGATTATGTGGGTGCCCCCCGCAATACGAAATGGATCAATGTGTCCCAGATACAGCGGATATGGGAGCAGATGAACCTCACCTATAGACATGGCGTAGACAGAATCTGGATCGTTAATGTCGGCGACCTTAAGCCCATGGAATTCCCCATTTCATTTTTTCTGGATATGGCCTGGAATCCCGACAGGTTTAACGCCAATAACCTGATGGACTACACCCGCGAATGGTGTAGGCAGCAGTTTGGCGAAGCGTATGCCACGGAAGCGGCCAGCATGATCAACCGCTATACCAAATATAACCATCGGGTTACCCCCGAACTGCTGAACGAACGCACGTTTAGCCTCACACATTATAACGAATTTGACAGTGTTGTCAACGATTACAACAGGTTGGCCATGGAAGCCTCGCGACTTCATTACTTGCTGCCAGATTCCCTAAAGGATGCCTTCGATCAGCTTGTGGCTTTTCCAATCAACGCCTGCGCGAACCTGTATGAGATGTACCATGCTAAAGCGATGAACGACTACTATTACGCGAGAAACGATCGCAGGGCAAATGACTGGGCCGATAAGGTAAAGGCTTGCTTTCTGCGCGATTCACTTTTTACCCATCATTACAACCATTCCATTGCCAAAGGGAAATGGATCCACATGATGGATCAGGTGCGCATCGGCTACAGCAGCTGGAATGAACCGCCTAAGGCTATTATGCCTGCTGTTCACTATTTGGCGGATACTGCAGTTCACCGTTCGCCGAAGGTATTTAGCGAGACCGATGGCTATATAGCAATGGAGGCCGCAAGCTATGCTGTAGCAAGCAGTGCACCGGGGGTAAAATGGGTGGAGATTCCAGACCTGGGAAAGACCGTGTCGGCCATGACAACACAACCTGTTACAGCTAGCCTCGGAAATAACACCGCCCTAGAATACAAGATTCGCGTAAAAGAAAAGCGAGAAGCAAAGATCATAGCACTATTGTCGCCCACGCTCAATTTCAATGGAAACCGTGGGCTGCGCTATGCGATTTCCATTGACGGCGGTCCCGAAAAACTGGTCAATTTTAATGGACATTACAAGGGCGAACTCGGACAGTGGCAGGCACGCCGTATCATCGAAAGTGTGTCGGTACACAGCTTGCTGCCGGGAGAACATACCCTTCGAATCCGCTTCTTGGATCAGGGAATCGTGTTGCAGCGCATACTCATCGATTTTGGGGGGCTGAAACCCTCTTATCTCGGTCCGCGGCAGAGCGCAACCGCGCCGTTGATCGACACGGATAGTAAATAAATATTAATAAAAAAATAATTGTAGTCATGGAAAACAACGCACATTACTTACTACCTAACTTCAGGCGTAATCTGGATGGATCAAGAGGTGGACGTAACGTACAAATAATTGAAATTGCATACCCGAGTACGGTTGGTATGCTAGCGGTGGAGGGAAGCTGATGGGACAGGTGATCCGATATGGGGTCTGCCTATTGTTAGCCGTGTTGTGCTATCTGGTAGGTCAGGCAGAAGATGGCAGCCAACTGTGGTTGCGCTACACCAAGGTCGCCGATAGAGAAGCTGCACTGCGCAAAATTCACTGCTCACTCCGTGATCCTGTGGCCAATACCGCAGTCCAGGAGTTACAGCACTACTGGCGCAGAGGTGATGTAGCGCTCGTGCTGGATAAAAAATGGCCAGAATACCAGCCTGACGGATATCGTATCCGGTCGGTAGCGGGTAAGACGATTATTCGTGCAGGCAGCAGTACCGGCCTGCTCTACGGAGCTTATCACTTACTGCGGTTACAGCAGATCGGGAGTGAGCTTACACAGCTAGATATCGTTGAAACGCCGAGTTACCACTTACGCATGCTCAACCATTGGGATAATCTGGACGGTACAGTTGAACGGGGCTATGCCGGATACTCGCTTTGGAAGTGGGACGAATTACCTGCATTGAAGTCGCCTCGCTACGTCGAATATGCGCGTGCAAATGCCTCGATTGGTATCAATGCGGTTGTGCTCAATAACGTCAATGCGTCGCCCCTGATCCTGCGCGAAGACTATATAGAGAAGGTAAAGGCGTTGGCGGATAGCTTCCGTCCTTACGGTATCCGTGTGTTTCTGTCCATTAATTTTTCGGCGCCGGCGATTCTGGGCAATCTGCAGGATTCGGATCCGCTGAATCCCGCTGTGGCACGTTGGTGGAAAGACAAGGCAGATGCGATTTATAGCATCATACCTGATTTTGGTGGCTTTCTAGTGAAGGCCAATTCAGAGGGACAGCCTGGACCACAGGATTATGGCCGGACGCATGCCGATGGCGCTAATATGCTGGCCACTGCGCTGAAACCACACAAGGGGTTGGTTTTGTGGCGTGCTTTTGTGTATAATCCCTCGGCCGAGGATCGCGCCAAACAGGCTTATCAAGAGTTTGTGCCACTAGACGGCAAGTTTGACGACAATGTGATCCTACAAATCAAAAATGGGCCCATCGATTTCCAGCCGCGTGAACCGTTTAATCCATTGTTTGGAGCGATGCCCAAGACAAGCCAGATGGTCGAATTTCAGATCACTCAGGAGTACCTCGGGTTTTCTAATCACCTGGTATACCTCGCTCCGCTGTTTAAGGAGACGCTCGATGCCGAAACCTATACACGAAAGGAAGCGAGTACGGTGGCGGGTCTAACGCAAAAAGGGCCGAATCCACGGCTATCGGCGATTGCGGGTGTTGCCAACATCGGCGAGGACCGCAATTGGTGTGGTCACCACTTTGCCCAAGCCAACTGGTACGCCTTTGGAAGGTTAGCTTGGAACAGCGACTTATCCAGCGATAGCGTGGCGCGGGAGTGGCTCGCTTCAACCTTTTCGCCAGATCCGACCCTCATAGCTCGACTGTCGAAGGTGATGCTGGAATCGCGTGAGGCAGCAGTCAACTACATGATGCCGCTGGGCCTGCACCATATATTCGCTTTCGAACACCACTATGGTCCCGAACCCTGGGGCGATATTCCCGGTGGAAGACCCGATTGGATGCCTTGGTATTACCATAATGCAGATTCGCTGGGGATCGGATTTGACCGGACAGCATCGGGCAGCAATGCCGTTGCACAGTACCATAGCCCACTCCAGGAGCAGTTTGCAGCGGTGAGCAGCTGCCCTGAAAAATATTTGCTCTGGTTTCACCATGTACCCTGGGGCTACAGCATGAAAAATGGTCGCTCCTTATGGGATAACCTGTGCTATGCCTATCAGGAGGGGGTGAATCAGGTACGGTATGTTCAGCGTGTATGGGATGGTCTTGAACACAAGGTGGATGCGGAACGCTTTGAGGACGTGCAGGCAAAATTAAAAATCCAGGCAAAGGATGCCGTATGGTGGCGCGATGCCTGCCTGTTGTATTTTCAGACTTACTCCAGAATGCCCATTCCGCCTACCCTGGAGCAACCGGTGCATAAGCTGGACGAATTGAAAAAAATTAAACTAAATCTTAAACACCATAATTAGCTCCGCTAGATTAAATTATTAACCCTATTCATAGAAATAAAACCGTCAGAAAACCAGTATTGGCCCTTGGCGAACGGAAGAACGTAACAAATTGAAATGCTTTTGTTACATATTTTAATTGTTGTAAATACACTTAAAAGTATGTTTGTAATCAGATAAACCAAATTATAAATAAACCAATCATGTTAAAGCGGAAAGGGAAAATCATGCTGGGCATGTCCGTCGTTATATTGGCGACATTAACGGCATTCAGTACAAAAGAGTATAAAAGAAAACCGCAGAAAGATCGTCTTTCTGGACCTGTATTTTCGGATTTTGTCTACAAAGGTGAAGACGCAGTTTATAAGGAAAACCCGTTAAAGCCGGGACAGTTTTATTCGCCTATTCTTCAGGGGTGTTATCCCGATCCGAGTATTACGCGTAAAGGCGATGATTACTATCTGGTGAATTCCTCCTTTTCGATGTTCCCCGGTGTTCCGATCTTCCACTCGGTTGATCTGGTCAACTGGAAACAGCTGGGGCATGTTCTCGACCGCGAATCGCAGCTAAAAGTGGGGACATCAGGAATTAGCGAGGGAATATATGCCCCGGATATCGTGTACAATCGGCACAACGACACATTCTACATGATTACGACCCAAATTGCATCGGGCATCGGAAATATGGTCGTCAAAACCAAAGACCCCAAAGCTGGAAACTGGTCCGATCCAATCAAGCTGGATTTTGATGGCATTGATCCGGCACTATTCTTTGATGATGATGGCAAAGCCTATGTGGTGCACAACGATGCGCCAGATAAAGGTAAGCTGCGCTATGAGGGGCATCGTGTCATCAAACTCTGGGAATACGACACAGAGAAGGATCAGGTCATTAAAGGGAGTGAACTCATATTGGTGGATGGCGGCGTGCATCCTGCGGACAATCCCATCTGGATCGAAGGCCCACATATTTACAAAAAAGCAGGAAAGTATTACCTGATGTGTGCAGAAGGTGGGACGGGTAGCGATCACAGCGAAGTCATCTTTTCGAGCGAACAGGTTGCAGGGCCTTATACCCCGGCACCCAAAAATCCGATACTCTCACAGCGACATCTCGATAAAACTAGGCTCAATCCGGTGGAATGGGCGGGCCACGCCGACTTAGTTGAAGGTCCGGGTGGATCGTGGTATGGTATATTTCTTGGCGTCAGACCCAATGAAGTCAACCGGGTCAACACGGGACGGGAAACATTTATCCTCCCCGTAGATTGGTCCGGCGAATGGCCTATCTTTCAAGGCGGCATGGAGCCACTTAAACCTAGTGTTCCAATGCCTGCCGGTGTGGAAAACAAAGGGAATGCTCCCGGTTATTTTCCCAATGGGAATTTTACGTTCGCCGACCCGTTGACTGCAGCGAAGCTCGACCACCGTTGGGTTGCTCTGCGCGGAGCCCGCGAAAAATTTGTACAGCAGTCCGATAAAGGGACAATCCTAAAGCCATATGCTATCGATATCAGTGAGCAAAAGCCATTATCCGCCCTCTTTTACAGACAACAGCATAAAAACTTTGAGAGCACAGTATCGCTAAACTATGTGCCATCTGCGCCCTCGGATCTCGCAGGCATCACCTGTCTGCAGAGTGAAAAATACCATTATGTGCTGGGCCTGACAAAACTGGGCAAAGAAAACTATATCGTGCTGGCGAGAAATGAGAACGGTAGCACCAAGATCCTCGCGAAGGAGAAGATCAATCAAAAAGGGGCTGTGCAACTAAAGGTCAAGGCGATTGGCGATGCCTATCAATTTGCCTATGCCCTGGCACCCGGCCAGTTTAAGCATATCGGCAATACGGTATCGGGCGATATCCTGTCGACAGACGTCGCTGGCGGTTTTACAGGTGCGCTGATTGGTCTGTACAGTACCTCAGCCAATAAAATCAGGTAGCTGCATTGACCTAAAAAAGAAGTATTAAAATAACGATTATAAACAGAAGTGAAAACAAAATTTTCTTAAATCCCTAAATTATGAGAATGACGAGATTTATTATTTCTGTGCAACGAAAAAGAGCATTACAGTGTATTCTGCCCTTGCTCTTTTTGCTGGCAGCCCTGCAGTTGGCTTTTGCACAAGATAAATTGGTAAAGGGCCTGGTTTCGGATCCGAAGAGACAGCCCATTGAAGGGGTGACCGTATCTGTTAAGGGCGGCACCAAAAGTTCCATCACCGACAGAAGTGGTGCATTCGCCATCGAGGCGAGCAGTGGTTCCACACTGGTTTTTACCAATGTAGGTTACAAAACGACCGAAGTCAAAGTACCTGGCAGCGGAATGGTGCAGGTGACCCTGCAGGCTGATGATATTGCCATGGAGGAGGTAGTGGTCATCGGTTATGGTACCCAGCGTAAAGAGGCCGTCACTGGATCAGTGGCTTCGGTAAGTGGCGCCACCATGAACGAAGTGCCTGCCGCCAATATTAGCCGTGCCTTACAGGGACGTATTGCCGGAGTCAATATGCAGCAGAACTCGTCAAAACCGGGATCGCCAATGCAGATCCGCATCCGGGGTACACGCTCGCTGACTGCCGATAACAACCCACTTATCGTACTCGATGGAATTCCATTTGCTGGCTCCATTTCCGACATTAATCCGGCAGACATCAAAAGTGTCGATGTGCTGAAAGATGCTTCGGCAACAGCCATCTACGGTTCGCGTGGTGCAAATGGTGTCATCCTGGTAACAACTAATAAAGGTCGTATGGGACAGGCGGCACAATTGGCCTATAACGGTTTTACGGGACTGCGCTCCGTGTTTTCCAAATATCCGATGATGTCTGGTCCGGAATTTGCCGAAATGCGCCGCTATGTGGGACAATTTCAGAATACCCTCGATGAGTCGGACGATACCAATACCGATTGGCAAGATCTCTTTTACAAAAATGGAATGGTCAATAGCCACGATATCAGTGTCAACGGCGGAGCAGAAAAGGGCAACTACAATTTCGGAGCGGGTTACTTTCGCGACGAAGGCGTGGTACCCTTGCAGAACTATACCCGATACAATTTACGTGCAGCGTTGGACCAGCAGGTAGGTAAAATATTTAAATTTGGGTTTAACCTCAACCAGAGCTATAGTATCACCAACGGCAATAATCTGGGGCTTTTTGGTGTGCTCAGCGCGACACCGATTGCTAATCCTTTTAATGCGGACGGCAGCTTGAAGCCGCGAATCCAACAGCAGATTTCTGGACAACAATGGGTACATACCCGCCAGTCCTATGAAGCACTGGGGGATAGTTACATCAACCAGCATCGTGTGTTTGGTTCGTACAATAATATGTACGGTGAAATCCAGATTCCTGGCGTAGAAGGACTGACTTACCGCACCAATCTTGGACTTAATTTCCGCCAGAACAATGACGGAAGTTACACAGGGCAGGGAGTCTTTAGCGGTACGCCCGATAATGTGTCCACTGCTTCGGTCGCAAACGGCAGAACCGTACAGTGGGTCATGGAAAACCTCCTGACCTACGACCGCACCTTTGCGCAAAAACATAATCTAAACCTTGTGGCATTGTATTCGGCCGAACAGAATACAGGCAACAGTACGCTCATATCGGCACGCGATATTCCAATCGATGCCTTCCAGTTCTATAACCTTGGCCGTGCTCAGGGGGAGATTATCGTAGATCCCAATCAGCAGGGCTATGCCAAAAGTAGCCTGATGTCTTTAATGGGCCGCGCCATGTATACTTTCGACAACCGCTATATGCTAACGATGACCATGCGCCGCGACGGTTCTTCGCGCTTGGCGCCGGGGCACAAATGGCATACTTATCCAGCGATTTCAGCAGGTTGGAACGTTCACAACGAAAAGTTTATGTCGTCAGTATCCTGGGTAAATCAGCTTAAGCTGCGACTAGGCTATGGCGAGACCTCCAACCAGGCTGTCGATCCGTACAAAACGCTTGGGCTCCTGAGCACAAGACCGTATAATTTTGATACGCAATTCCTGACGGGTTATTACATGTCTGAATTACCTAACCCGATCTTGGGATGGGAGTTTTCCAAAACCTATAACTATGGTTTGGATTTCGGACTTTTCAAGAACAGGCTGAGCGGTACTTTCGAGTACTATGTTCAGAATACAGACAATATTCTGTTGCGTGTGGGGCTGCCACCGACCAACGGGGGAGGAAGTTATATGGCCAACATCGGAAAAACACAGAACAAAGGCTTTGAGCTTTCCCTCAATGGCGCGGTGATCGACAACGAAAGTGGCTGGAAATGGGATGTGGGGGTCAACCTGTATGCCAATCGCAATAAACTCGTTGAACTGACCTCTGGAAGTCAGCGTGATGAAGGCAACCAGTGGTTTGTAGGCCATCCAATAGACGTCATCTTTGACTATAAAAAGATTGGACTATGGCAACAGGATGATCCATACAGGGATATTCTTGAGCCAGGCGGCAATGTAGGGATGATCAAAGTGGAATATACCGGTGAGTACGACGAGAAGGGGGCACCAACACGTGCCATTGGTGCAGCAGACCGTCAGATCATTAATATTCAACCCAATTTTCTGGGAGGCTTCAACACGCGTCTGGCTTATAAAAATGTCGACCTGAATGTGGTGGGAACTTTCCAGAACGGCGGTACACTAATCAGTTCGCTCTATGGTAGCACCGGTTATCTAAACCAGCTGAATACCCGCTCAGGCAACAATGTGAGTGTAGAGTACTGGCGTGAAGACCGTACGGATGCCAAATATCCTAAGCCAGGAGGCATACAAAGTGGTGACAATCCCAAATATGGCAGTACCCTGGGCTATTTTGATGCCTCTTATGTAAAGGTGCGCACAATCAGCATGGGCTACAATTTTAAACAGAAATGGGTAGAACGCATGGGGATCGGCCGTCTGCGCGTATATGCGACGGTGGAAAACCCATTTGTTCTCTTCTCGCCCTACAATAAGGAGTCGGGCGGCGATCCAGAACCCAATTCTTATGGAGACGAAAATGTGGCCGTGGGTGGCCTGAGAAGAATCCTTGTGGTGGGGACCAATACGCCAGCAATGAGAAGTTATATTTTGGGATTAAATCTTTCATTTTAAAACATTCAGGCATGAAAACTTTCAATTCAAAACTTATTATAGGACTATGCGTCGGTTCACTCATGCTCGGCATGAACAGCTGCTCCAAATTTTTGGATGAACAGCCCAGGGGAATCTTTACACCGGGTGATTTTAAGACAGCAAATGGTATCAATAACAGTATCGTGGGACTTTATGCCCACCTGCGCAACATATATGGACAGGCGTATTATTACAATGCCTGTCTAACAGGGACAGATGAAGTGACATATGCTCAAAGCGCCGACGAGAATTTTCAGGTGATGGACTTTTCAGGTCTCAGTACCATGACAGCTGTAAATAGCCGGGCGGATGTGGCGTGGCAGGCCGCCCTGCCCAACATCAACATGGCTTCGGGCATCATCGAAAATGCACCAGCAGTAGGTACATCGCCGGCGATCATTGCCGAAGCGCATTTTTTTCGCGCATTTGACTATTTCCTGCTCGTGCAGACCTTTGGTGGCGTGCCGCTCGACCTGGGTGGAGGCGAACTCAAATATAGTACGTCTGTAGAGCGCAAATCAACACGCAATACCGTGGCTGAGGTGTATACCCGTGCCATCTTTCCTGATCTGCTGCAGGCGATCGGCGATTTGCCGGAAGCACCGCGCTTAAAAGGTGCTGCCACAAAAACTGTTGCCCGCTTGTATCTCGCAAAGGCCTACCTGACCTATGCCTGGTGGCTGGAAAATCCTAAAAATATACCCACTTATCCCGAAACCGCTCGCACGGATCCTGACGGTAAGACCAGTGCATGGTATTTCCAGCAGGCTTACGACATAGCGGTCGGCGCAATAGAAAATCCAGGACCTTTTGCTTTGCAGCCCACGTTCTATGACGTCAATGTCGGAACCAATGACCGGAACAACGAAATCTTGCTCTTTGCCGACCATACCGAGAGCAGTGAGCTGTACAATGGCGGAAGTCTCAGCTATGGAAGCGGTGGTGCACCGGATAACTTTGCGGGCTGGATGATGACCTGGAACTACCCTTCGCTGACGAGTTCGAAAACAACGGCCTGGGCTACAGCCGACCTCGTCAATTCGGTACAACGGGAGGCATCACAAGCACTGGGACGTCCTTGGACACGGATGGCACCGACCATCAATGTGGTCACCGAAACCTTTGCCGATAAAACCAACGATTCGCGTTACGACGGCACCTTTACAACAGTATACCGGGGCAACTGGGATAAGGCCAATATTAGCAATCCTTCGTTGTTCAATGCCAATAATATGCCCGTCAAACCAAAGGAAGCGATCTTGACTTTTTTGAATGAAGAACCGCAGACGCCTATCAACTACGACAATAAAACCTATAAGAGTAGTATCGGCGCTGGAGTATTGCCAGGTCGTGCGGATTATGTGATCTCTCCAGAGGGCATCAGCCGCCGCGTTTATCCAGGGCTTTGGAAGTTGGGACCTTACCGCACGGACAATGGCAATGGTCTGGGGCAACCTAACGCGGGGAGTACTCGGCCGTTTAATATTGCCAAATTCTCGGAGTTGTATTTTATCGCTGCCGAAGCAGCGGTAAAAGGAGCTACGACCAAAGCAGGTAAAAGTGCTCGGGATCTGGTTAATGTCATCCGCGGTCGTGCGGGGGTATGGCGTTGGGACAACAATGGAAACATGGCCAAGGAAGCCAACCATCGTGACGACATGATCGCAGCAACACCGGCGCAGATCACACTCAGCTACATCCTGGCAGAACGTTCCCGTGAGTTTTATGGCGAGGGCTATCGCTGGTATGATCTTGTACGTACCCAAACCTGGTCTGATATAGCCAAAACCTACCGCATTGCAGGTTCTAATGTTGGCGACCACACAGCGGCGACCTTTACCCGATCCATACAACCTTTTCATTATCTGCGACCTATTCCGCAGGGACAGCTGGATGCTATGGACATGTCGGCAGCTGAAAAAGCAGCTTATCAAAATCCCGGTTATAATTAATGGGCGTGCTGCGCCTGCCATCCGCGTACGATGGCAGGAGCAATGCCTCTGTCGCTATACTATTCCATCGCATGAAAATAAAAAGAGGACGATTTTGTGTTGTTCTGCTATCGTTAGCATTACTCTTCTGTGCCGGAGTTTCTTCCGCAGCGATACGGCTTCCCGCACTGATTGCGGATCGCATGGTATTGCAGCGTGATACGGAACTGAAAATTTGGGGATGGGCAGACCCTGGTGAAAAAATAACAGTACGTTTCCGGGATAAAAACTATCTGACGGAGACGGATGCTACAGGCAACTGGGCTGTTAGGCTACCCGCACAAAAGGCGGGTGGTCCTTATATGCTACAGGTTAATGAAATTACCGTCCGGGATATCTTGATTGGTGACGTGTGGCTCTGCTCGGGACAATCCAATATGGAAACGCCAATCGCGCGGCTGGTCGAACGGTTTCCGGAGATTAACGCATCCAACAACCATATGATCCGTTATTTTAAGGTGCCAACACAGCACGCGCTAGAAAACCGAAGCGAAATTGCCAGTGGTGGGCGATGGTGCTCCGCGGTAGCTTCGGAAGTCATGAATTGGACCGCACTGGCTTATTTCTATGCGCAGCAGAGCTATGCACATAACGGCGTACCCGTCGGTATGCTTGTCTCCAGCCTCGGTGGATCTACCATCGAAAGCTGGATCAGCCAAGAGCAGTTAAAGGAATTTCCGAAGCTGCTGCTTGACCGTCCAGCGTTGGACAGTATGCGCTTCGCCGAACGTGACCAAGGTATCAACGATTGGATAAAACCCGAATGGGACGATAGCGATTGGCCCACCTTTACGGTACCGGGTTTGTGGCGCGAGCAGCAAGTGGATAGCAAGGGCGTACTATATTTCAGAAAGTCGTTTGAATTGCCCGCAGACCTATCAGGTCGATACGGAATGCTCTATCTAGGCACCATGATCGACAGCGATTCGGTATTTGTAAACGGACATTTTGTGGGAGCCACAGGCTATATGTATCCACCGCGTAAGTATGCTGTGCCAGCGGGCATTTTACGTGAAGGCTCAAATCTGGTTACGATACGCCTTCGCTCAAATAGTGGGAATGGCGGATTTGTAGCGGGAAAGTCCTATAAACTGGTTGTAAATGATAAGGAAATCAATTTGGCAGGGCAATGGAAATACCGGGTCGGAGTGGATATGGAGTTATCCAAAAGTTATCGCGCGCGACTTAAAAATAAAAATGAAGTCGGGTCAACGCTCTATCAGGGTATGATCTACCCATTGAAGGATGTGGAAGTGACTGGTGTGATCTGGTATCAGGGCGAAGCCAATTCAGATGCGCCCCAGAACTACGAGCAGTACCTTAAGCTGCTGATCAAAGACTGGCGGCTCATACTAAATCGGCCTCAGCTGCCCTTTTTGCTCGTACAGTTGCCCAACTACATGCGTCAGCAAGAACGTCCGTCTGAATCGGGGTGGGCGAGCATACGGGAGGCACAGTTTAAAGTAGCGAAAGAGGTTCCCTATACGGCGCTAACAGTCAACTACGATATTGGTGAATGGAATGATATCCATCCTTTAAATAAAAAGGACCTTGCTGCACGGCTACTGCTAGCTGCCCGGAAGTTGGTGTATGGTGAAAAATTGGTCAGCGCAGGACCATCTTATCAGCGTATGGAAGTCAAAGGGAACAAAATCCTAATCTTTTTTACCAACGTCGGAAGTGGTTTAGCGATCCGAGATGGCAAGGTGCTAAAACATTTTGCTCTTGCGGGACAGAACCGCCAATTTAGATGGGCAAATGCGGTTATTAGCGGCAATACAGTCGTTGTTAGCCATCCGGATATATCCCATCCCGTAGCCGTACGTTATGCATGGGCTGATAATCCAGCCGATGCAAACCTCGTAAACAAAGAAGATTTGTTGGCTTCCCCATTTAGAACAGATAATTGGTGAGCCATACCTGAGCTAACGGGTAAGCCGTACCTAAGCCCGGATGACGTTATACAGAAGGAATTGATTCGTTGTGCAGCGCATGGTACATTAAAAAGGAAGACTGACCCGTGTATGGGCTAGTCTTTCTTTTTAATAACTTTTTAATAACGTTGGATTTAGATATCACGCATAATTCTAATATTTTCATGCGCTTCCCGCTGCTGGCTGAGTTGAATCTGAATCAGATTTTTAGCACCCACAGATAACTTATCCGCTTCCTCGAGTGCTTTGGTATACACCTCGCTGAAAGCAGCTTCCCCACGCTCGCATTGCTGCAATAAATCCTGTAAATCACCGCGCGACAGTTTTGATTTAATCACCATCCATAGCCGAAAAAGTTCGCCGCTCAATTTGGTGCGGTCCGTCGCATATTGACCGGCAAGCTCAACCAAAGGAGTGAGTTCAGCGATAAACTTTTCGGACTGCGCAATACGTTCTTTGAACACAGCCTCATGGGCACCTTCGCCCTGCTCATTAGCTAAGTCAATGGCAAGCTCGTAACCTTCGATGCGGTCATTGTTGATTTTAATAAGGTCATTTAAAATATTAGGGTCGTTCTGATTACTTTTCATTTTTTCCTTTATGCTTTTTGTTTTCCGTTATACTATTTTTCTTCCTATGCTGTCTTCCTTCCCATGCTATCGTCTTTCCTATGCTATCTTCCTTTCCATGCTGCTTTCCTTTCCATGCTGCTTTCCTTTCCATGCTGCTTTCCTTCCCATGCTGCTTTCCTCCATGCTGTCTCCCTTCCCATACTATTTGTAAAGAGGAACACGAAAGATTAATCATTAGTTTGTCTTTATTTCTTTAATGATAATAAAAAAAGTGTTAGTACTTGATTTTGAGTGATTTTAATTCGAATGATAGTCGTCGATCCGTATGCTAACCCTGTATAAAGGCGTAGGATATGCAAAATTTTCTCATAAAAACAAACGTTCTGCCTCGTTAAAGGGTTTATTTCTTAAAAACACTAAATACAATGGATGTAAAAAAGGAAAAGAAAAGCAAGCTACAGACGTATTGGACGATATTAAAAAATACCGTATCCGGATTTACGAATGAAGACTCGATGAAATATAGTGCGTCTCTATCGTACTACACCGTTTTTTCCATCGGCCCAATCTTGGTTTTGATGATTTCATTGGCAGGAATATTCTATGGAGCCGAAGCAATTCAGGGAAAAGTCTTTGACGAACTAAATGGATTGGTAGGCAACAATGCCGCTAAACAGATCGAAGAGGTCATCCAAAACCTCCAATTATCGGGCAAGTCAAACATGGCACTGGTCATCAGTATTGTGACCTTAATTATCGGTGCCACGACTGTTTTTGGCGATATGCAAAATTCCATTAATAAAATATGGCACGTGCGGCCAAAACCCAAGAAAGGATGGTTAAAAATGATTCAGGATCGATTGCTGTCATCGTCGCTTGTGATCGGACTGGGCTTTTTATTGGTCGTCACATTGATTATCAATGGAATAATTTTGGCCTTAACGGGGCAGTTGCAACGCTATTTTCCAGATATCACTGTTGTGTTGATGAATGTAATCAATTTTGCCATTTCCTTTATCGTCATTGTAGTACTCTTTAGCGTTATTTTTAAAACCTTGCCGGATGTAAAGATCCAATGGAAGACCGTGCGCGCAGGTGCTTTGTTTACGGCCATTTTATTTGTCATCGGTCGCTACCTGATCGGAATCTATTTGGAACGATCAGCGACTCAGGATACCTATGGCGCGGCTGGTTCATTTGTGCTTATTCTGCTTTGGGTGTATTATACGGCGGCAATTCTTTATTTTGGGGCGATCTTTACGCGGGAATATGCGACAGAGATGGCTATCCCTATAGAACCTTCTGAATTTGCGGTACATGTCGAGACACAGGAGATCGAACGCAATGTCGATGAGATCCCACCAGCACCGCTGGATGCAGAGGAAACGACAATCGATACAACGGAGTAAAAGAGCGGGAATATTTTTAACATTTGATAACATTTTTTTTAAAACGATTGTAGCTGTAGGCTGTTATATCTATAAAAAACGAAAGGAAAATATTATGAGTGAATTAACATGGAAAGGTCGTTGGAACGAAATTAAAGGTAAGGTAAAACAGCAATATGCAGATCTTACAGATGATGATTTACTATACGCAGAGGGTAAAGAAGATGAATTGGTAGGTAAACTTCAAAAGAAAACAGGAAAAACACAAGATGAGGTTAATAGCTGGTTGAACGGTTTGTAGAATAGTGTTTTTATGGTAAAGGCGAATAACAGCAATGTTATCCGCCTTTTTTATGAACACTTTTTTTAAAAAGCATAACCGCTTTAAAGACATCAGTTCACGAGAACTGCGAAACTGTTGGAATAGATCGTAGTGCTAAAGTCCTACAATAAGCGTCCGCAGCATCAAGGGCGAAAGATCGTCCACATTCTTTTCCTTCGAAAACCTGATTAGCTGCGGTAGCATAGAAATTACGCTTTATAGCGCTCAGCTGCTTGAAACAATCCCACATCCTTTAGAATGGGTAACCGATCGCAAGGTTAAACATCAAATTATCTTTACGCCATCTGGAACTTCCAAAATCGATATCCTTTAACACCCAGCGCTCACCCTTCGGTAAGTAAGGAACGCGGAGTGGAATAGAAAAGTCGGTACGCAGGATCAGGAAGGTAAAGTCGAAACGTAATCCTAGTCCACCGCCCACAGCAAGCTCCTGGAGAAAATCTTTACTAAATTTTCCTCCCGGTTTGGTCTCATCTTCACGCTGAAGCCATACATTCCCAGCGTCAATAAAGGCTGCCCAATGTATTGGGCCAGTAATTTTTGCGCGGTATTCGGTATTGAGCTCCAGTTTGATATCACCGGTCTGATCGGCGTAAAAAAGGCCATTACCAAGACGTTCTGGTGCCACAGTACCCGGTCCGATTGCACGCGCACCAAAGGCACGGATGCTATTTGGTCCGCCCACATAATATTGTTTCAAATAGGGGAGGGAACGCGAATTGCCATACGAGTAGCTCATCCCGATACTTACCCGCGAGGCAAGCTGTGAATTTTCGCTAAGCTTGAAATAATGCCTGCCGTCAACACTTGCTTTGATATATTGTGAGAAGTAGGCGTCGAAGAGTTTAAAGGTTTTGCCCTTATTGAAGTCCGCACCTTTAATAAGCCCCAGAATATTGCCCGAAAAGTCCAGATTTCCCTTAAAATAAAAGGTGTTCTGTAGATGTTTTTTCATGGTATTCTGAAAGGTGAAATTATAGTTGGGACCAATGGTAAATTGGGGGTCTATCACATGGCGTAGCGCGGGAATGGTATCCATCTGATTTTTGTAGCTTTCTGAAATACCCCGCGGTTGCACATAGGTAATTTCCATCAATGCCAGATCATGCTGTTTCTCTTCGTTCTCCTGCCAGGTATATCCATAGTCCAAAGCAATGGAATTGAGGGTATAGGCTTTTCTCCGATTTAAAAATTCGTAACGTGCTTTGATATAGGTATTCGGAATAAATTGGCGCGACGGATTGATGGTGCCAAATGGCGTTAGTATGCGGGGGAAAGTCAGCGTAGCCTCGGTACCGTAGCGGAAATAGCTGGAGTTGAGATCAGCATTGCCACCCGTCTGTAATTCGTAACCGCCGAATACATTGATATTAAGCTTTTCGGCACCTTTAAAGGCGTTACGCAAGGTCCAGTTGACATTGACTTCGGTCCCGTTGTACACGCTGGCCATTTTGCCCAGTAGCTCTACCCGGATGGACTTCTTGGGCAGCGGTGTAAGGTAATAGTAAACATCCAGCCCATTGGGCACCTCTTTGCTATCGACAAAGTTGTTTTTAACAAATTTCCAGCTATTCAGGTTCACGAGATGGCTGATGGTCCTGTTGTGGTTATCCCGGTTATACAGATCGCCCTCTTTGAAAAAGATGTGATTTGCAATAACGGGTTTGCGAAAGGTATGATTTGGATCGATAAAATAATAACTGCTGTCGAATAATTCAGCATTTCTGGCCGAACGTTGGTATCCCGTCCCGGTCTCGTTATAGTTGGGGTAGATATAAATCTTGTTAATCTTGGAAGGGATCCGCGCCTGTTCAGGCGTTTCCTTTTTGACCGTCACATAGAGGTTGACTTTGTGGTCGCCGATTGTACTGTCTACCTGCACGAGGATGTAGTCTGGACTAAAGTAATAATAGCCTTTGTTTTTCAATACATTGTCGATGCGATCCCTTTCATTGAGCACCACGTCAAGACTATAGTTGTTATTGACCCGCAAGAGGCTCGCGCTTGAGGTCTCCCGAATATCGCGGCCGAGTTGGGTTGTGCTGTCGACGTCGAAAGTGACGGATTTTATGCGGTAAATCAAATTAGGGGTGGCGGTATAGTCTACCGTAGCTTTTTTATTTTCGACGATGGTGTCTGAGGTGACTTCTGCATTGAAAAAACCAATATTCTCCAGTCTATTGCGGAGAAGATTCTCATTGTATTCTCGGTTTACATCGCTTAGCAGCACCGGTTCTTCGCCGATCTTTTTGAGAAATCGTTTGATAAAATTGCTTTGGGCTGTATCACCGGCCATGTTATTGAAATAAAGCTTGTAGGGCATTCCTAATACCCGCTTATTGGGCTTGGGGCGAAGCGACTCCGCTAAATAGGTCGCCAGCTTTTCTTTGTTTTTCTTTGAAATGGTATCCGATGCTATCTTGACATTCCCTTTGACATATAAACTCTCACCTTCAGGCAGGTTCTTAGTCGAAGAACAAGCAGCAATTAGTCCCCCTATTGTCACTAAGGCCATAAGCCATTGTAATTTAATTTGCATGGTAAGCCCTTTCCTCATCTTCATTTTTAATCGCTGTAGTTTTAATCGTATCTAAATGTTTCGGCGCATTATTTTTTTGCGTCCTATTTGTTGTGCTATCCACCTCCTGGCGGCGTTGCTGTTCTTTTTTCTGCTCTTCAATCCGTTTGCGGTATTCTGGGCTATGAAGCATTAGACTGTCGCGTATCACTGTTCTAACACTATCGCGATAAGCCGAATCCTGCTCCATACGGTCCACATCAAAGCGTTTCCTAAACTTTTTGCTGCCGGTATCGTAAAATTCCTTCAATTTTTTGGAGCGCATAAAGATCTCCTTAAATCTATTGTAGTCCATGTTGATAATGAATCCGATTCCGGTTTCAACAAATTGCCCCTGCAGGGTAACCTGATACTGATTTTTACGGTAGAAGCGCGCAAAGTAGCGTCCATCTTGAGAGAGTTGGTAATCCAGTTGAATATCACCTGCAATGTTATTGGAAGCCTCCCCGGGACGAGAATTTCCTTCTACCTCAAAATTAGATCCGATGCTGACTTTCAGGCGGTCGTTGAGTAACATCTTGGAGACGCCAATGTTTAGGTCGGTACGTGTCTGTGCCGCGCCGGTGCTGTAATCGTCTTCCGACGTGAGGTTGAAATCGAGCTCCACCCCAGTGATCAAATCCGAAGCGAGTCGGTTTAGCTGAGCACTCAAAAACGAACTGACGCTATTCCGTACCAGTGCTTCTGTACCACCACCGCCAGAAAGGCTTTCAAATGGATTGGCTGACATAAACCTACCCAGTACAATCAGCGAGAATACTTGTTTGTTAAGATCAGATGGGTTATCGCGCAATGTCGTCAGAGCGTTGTCCACCTTACTGATAACATCCTGCGATACAATGGCATTATTGGCATTTAGATCGATATCAAAGTTGAGCTGTGGCTGAAACAATTGATCCGAGATCTTCAACAGCACGTCGAATGGAATCTTTTGTTTATATAAGTTAGCATTTTGGGTACCGAGCTGTGGCGCAACCAATTCTAACGTTGGCGCCTTCAACGTGTATACGGCAGTTATGTTCAGCTGTGCGTCCAAAGGATCGCCATTCCAGGTTATTGTGCTTCCTTTTTGAAAGGTAAAGTCTCTGCTGACAGGTCCAAAGCTGAATGAATAGCTTCCTTTCTCCACGGTAAATGTACCTGACATCGTAATTTTACCGCTTGCATCCACCCCGGCATTCAGTTCGGCTTCCCCTTGAATGTTGAGGGCATCCTGAGAACCTGCGTCGAGCAAAATCTTAAACTTGGCATCCTTATCGGTCTGTAGATTGAGGTCGACGTCTATTCCGGTGAGTTTCGTGACGGTCATGGAATCTAGTCGGGCAAGTGCATTCGCCGTTGCGGTATCGCGTTTGTCCACAAATTCAACCACCCCTTTCCGGTCGGCCATCCCAGGCTCATTGTTGGGCATCACCAGCGTAAAATCGGTGCTATCGAGCACCTTGATGGTACCATCCACAATCGGTTTGTCCAGATTTCCGCCGATTTGCAGATTCGTGCCAAGATACATTTTTCCATAAAACATATCGTTGTCCGCTTGCGTGGAATTTAGTACTTCAAAGTTGTCCATAGCGATGTTGAGGTCAAAGTCAAAATCGGTGTAGGTCTGTGTACGGATCGAACCGCTAACTTGAGCCATATTCCCTTTGCTATCTTCCAGCTCGAAATTTGGGAAGGATATACCGTTTTGGTCAAAACGGATCTGTTCATCTTTTGCTTTAAAAAGTGAATTGAGCATCGCAACATTGAACTCGGCTTCCCTAAAATTAAGGTCGCCCCTGATCTGTGGTTTTGAAGGCGAGCCCGTTATTTTTAGCTGACCTTCGAGATTACCCTTGGCGTCTTTCAGGTTACCCATACTAAAGGCCTGTACGGTCTTCATGGTTAGAGGTGCGACATCCAGTGTAAAGTCAAGCGTGGCATCACCCTGTGGTGGATTGATAAAGTCTCCACTCAGAACGAGATTATTTCCGTTTTCGGTAATGCTAACATTGGCATTGAAGGTGTTTTCACGTGCATTATTGACTTTGATATTAATATTGCCAACGGTATCTTTTCCGAAGTAAAACTTATCTACCACAAGATCTGCAACAAACACAGGGCTACTTTCCAGTCGTGATAGTGTGGTTTGTCCGTTAATACCGCCGCCCACATCGAGACTGTCGCTCATCACCATTTTGGTCAGCGTCTCGATACGGAAATTGTTGAACGCTACATTTAGCGGTGAATTGAACAGGCTATCTTGGGAAGCAATGCGCAATTCTTGGCCCTTGTTTCGCAGTACAAAATTGTTGGCCAATAGGCCGGCGCTACCAAATTTCAGCGTATTGTTGGGGGCTACATCCCACTTATCGTAGTTGAGCATCAAGCCGTCCTGCAGCAGACTGAATTCAAATAGTCCATTTCGCGCCTGCATGTCTGCCCCAACGTGATATTGCTCTTTATCTTGTTTATCTTTGATCCACAGCCCCATATTAATCCTATTTTGAGCTACCTTTCCGCTGAAAACCGTATTGGTAAGCTCAATACTGCTGACTTTAACCTTGTTGATGAGTGCCGAATAATAGAGTGCACTATCGAGACTATTGATATCCAGGGTTACATTGTTTATTTCTGTACCGCCATAAACAATGCGCGGTGCATCCAACTTGGCTGACAGGTTTTTGGACGCACTGTTAAACAGGCCGTCCAAACTGATAGCTTTCATTTCAGTGAGTTCTGGAAGAAAATCCTGAATCAGTCTATTTCGGGTCAGCTGCGCCGAAAATTCGATGAGCTGCGGCGAGTATGGTGGAATCGAAACGGGTTTTTCTGGTTTATAATAGACCTGCAGAAGATCCTGTACGGCACTTTGCAGTTCCAGAATTTTGTATTTGCCAACCAGGTGGGCATTCAAAAAATCAGATTTTAAGATCAGCTGGTTGCGGCTCGTATCGGCCTTGGCAAGTAACGATACAGAGTCCAGCGCATAACGATCGTTGTTGTATCGAATCAGCGAATTGGTAATATGTGCTTCACCGTTGAGGAAGTTTGGATCAGCAGTAGCAAAATTACCGCTTAGCTTACCCCGGTAGCTGATAGCATCCGGCATTAAATTTAACTTTTGCAGATTGATGCTGTCGACCAGTAGTTCAAAGGCCACTTTGGGATACTTAGCCCTTGTATTCGCCGTAGCATTCAGTTTCAGTTTGATATTTGGGTCGGGACTTAAAACGGATGCTTTGATAGCACCTTTATCTGCGGAAAGATTCATGCCGATATCGTGATAGCGGTAACCCATGGCATCGAGCCGGTTTACTTTACCGTCAAAGTTTGCCATAAGTCTTTTGGGGTCGGTTCCCCTTCCTTTGATTTTTCCTTCAAATGAGAGAATGCCCAAGGTACTGTCCATCTGCATGATCTGACCGATGTTGAAGTCGCGGACGCTGACTGCGGCATCGTAGCTGGTATCTTGTTTAGTCATATGGACCTTTCCATCGAGTTTGGCAGTTCCTTTTTCGGTTACCAATGCAAGTTTGGTGTTAAAGGCATTCATTCCGCCCTTAAATGTGCCGTTTAGGCCGATGGTGTTGGGTAGTTCGATACCACTCGGCAGCATGGACTTAGCAACCAGTTTTTCAATATCCGAACGGCCTGTCGTCAGTTTTTTCAAATTGAGGTCTACCGATAATTTGTTCATGTCGGGAAGCCCCTTTAGATGAAGGCTGGCGATCAGACGCGTATTTGATAACGTTTGAAAATCGATTGTAGGGATATGAAGATCATCTACACGACCAATAACGCGGGTGTCGATATAAAATTTCTTGTCGAGCAGCGGCTTCATCACCTGCATGGTATCGAGGAAGGGTGCGAAAAGCCGGATATCCCGCATATCGATATGGCTTTTGTTAATATTGGCATTCACCGTGATCAGTTCTGGTTTTTTGGCAATCAGATCTAGTGAAGGGTAACTGATTTTGAAGTAGTCCCGTATGAGTGTCCTTGGCGTTTCCGCATATAGGTTTTTGATTTCGGCACCGGTATTGGTATAGTTGAAATCGGCTTTCAGCTGCTTGATAACGAAGCCAGAATGGTCAGAAGCTACGAGCTCTTTCAATGATCCGCTGATGGAATCGGCGCTATAGTATAGATCAGTCAGTTGCGTTTTAAGACCCGGCATGTGGATGTTAAAATAATCGAAACCTTTCATGCGGGGCTGGTTGTCATCTTTGAAACGAATATTGGTGTTATTAATGCGGATGTCTTTGGCCGAGACCACCCAATTCATTTTTCCAGCCGCACTTGAATCTGTTTGAGCAGCATCGGCTTTTGTCGGATTAGCTTTTCCTTCTTCGGACAACGCTTTTTGAATTTTTCCCAGCAGGACATTGTTGTCCGACCCGTCTAGATCAAGCTTTTGAATATCCACAAACTCTTTGTTCAGATCAATTTTATTGAGGTCGGCATGGAAGCTTTTTATCTTAAATTCGGATTTAAGTGCGCTGGCCTGATCTTCATATCGGACCAGAATATTTTTGAGGTCTGCCACTTGGATGCCGACATCGGGGAGGAGGGACGTCG
Organism: Sphingobacterium sp. UBA5996; assembly: GCF_002429765.1. Classification (NCBI taxonomy): domain Bacteria; kingdom Pseudomonadati; phylum Bacteroidota; class Sphingobacteriia; order Sphingobacteriales; family Sphingobacteriaceae; genus Sphingobacterium; species Sphingobacterium sp. UBA5996. Next base: position 33,811 of record NZ_DJAS01000022.1, on the reverse strand, counting down.
TCTGCGCGGTTTTATCGCTGATCCCAAAGTCTTCAACAGAAGGGCCCGAGCCATCTACGGCGGGTTTCCATTGCCTAACAGTGGCATTTAATCCGTCGATATGAATTTTTGGCAGCTCAAAGGCCATGTTGTTCGTGAGGTCAAACTTCTTTATATTGGTGTTTAAACTGCCTAGATAGACGTCAGCACCGGTACCGATTACTTCGTCGGTATAGACCACATGTATTTTTGAAAATTTAATTTTATCGAGGTTAAACAACAGGGCGGATGTGGTATCAGCAGTAGGTTGACTTTCTTTTTCAGACGCAAAAGCCTTAACGATATAATCGAAATTAAAGGCGCTGTCGGGTAAAGTACGTTGTATTTTGGCCGTAATACCCTCAGCTTCCAAACTTTGGATCTCTACCGTATTTTTCAGTAGTTTTAGCATATTGATATCCACCGCAATGCTCTTTCCAGCAACTAAAGTGTCCTTACTCTGATCTTCGAGATAGATGTTTTCCAAGACCAGTTTTTTGGGAAAATCAATATTGATATAGCCAATTCTAACGGGGGTGCCAATTTTGCCTTCAACATAATGGGTTACTTTTCCGGCAATATAATTCTGTATCGAGGGAAGACGCAGCAAAAAGATAATTAGAATGAAGAGTCCAATGATTCCGCCAATAATCCACAAAAGCGTTTTTAAAGCAATTCGGGTAAATCTGTTCAATGTGTTGTCTGATTTAAGTTTACACATAAGACAACACAACCGTGCAAATGGTTTGGAAATTATAAATAGATATCGCTATAATGTCATTTTTTTACCATAGCATATACGTCAGTATGATCAAAAAGCCGCCCCGGATAAGCAATTCTTGCGCAAGCTCCTCGCGATCCAACTTATACCAGCTATATTTTTCGTAATATCTGCCGATCGTTTTCCTGTTTTTCTCGCTGACAATTTTATAATATGTTTTCATAACCGATTTATATTGATGTCTTTTAACAGTATGCAATTATGATGCTATTTTGGCGAATTACAAGGGAATTTAGGTAGTTGGTGTGGTGGTTTAGGTAATAAAATACACTGTCAAGGCGTATTTAAACGCTGCAATTGAGTTTACACCAGAGGTAATGATGCCTCTATACGCTAATTACGGCTTCGCAAATAGCATATCGAAGCCGTAATGAGTGCAATATAGTTTATTTATATTTTGTTATAGTTGGTTGTTGTCGCTGCGCGTATCAGGCTCATGTGCTGTTCCATAGTCGTGTCGAGCAGCCACTCGTCTAGTCCGTTGCGCTTGATCAGAAGGAAGTGTATCCATCTGTTTTCCGTCGCTATAAAAAGTATCTTCACTAAAGTGATAATGCGTATAGAATGTGGATGGATCATAACGATTGTCGCTTACGACAAATCCAACATCGCCTGTGCCTTCAAAGACGTGACGGATGGATAATTCCGTTTCCGGATCGACATGATGCGCGTGGTAAGCAGGCAGCCGAATGACTTGATCTTCCGTGATGGATAGCACGACCACCTCTCCGTCATCAGCAGGATTGTATAGATAATCCGTTGCAGGCTCTTCTGTCGGAATCTCGTCGACAGTAAAGATCTCGCCAGGATTAACCGGCTCAACGGGAGGAGTTGGGTAGGCGGTATCATTACTCGCCTGAATCTTCGTGCCGTCATAAAGCGAGGCAAGACCTATGGGTACGAGTATTTTCTTATCTTCCTCCACAACAAATTCAGCATCATTCAGGTCGATGAGGAGATAGCGAACCTGTTGGCTCTGCGGATCAAACAGTAGATCGGTTACCTGTCCGATCAATTGACCAGCCTCATTTTTTACTTTCCATCCTCGGATATCAGGTTCTCCATCGACTATTTCATAATCGCTTCCTCCGAGTTCAATTAAATGATTATAGTTTTTGTCTTCTAATGCCATGTCTTTAGTTTTTGAGTTATTCAATTTTTTTACGAGGGTCTAAAGGGTATCCGTTAGTGGCGCTGTGGTATTTACACTTGTATCTGGAGCAGCTTCATTTATCCGCGCGCCGCTGTTGTAGCGGTTTACAAAATAAAGGACCAATCCCAATGCAAGGAGTGATAGCAGGAGCCATAGCCACCAAGGAGCTCCATTTTTAGGTTTTACTTCTAAATGTGCCATATATATTTTTTTTTAAAAGAACAACACTTCACAGGCTTCGTTTGAAAAAATTTTTTATGTATAGGTCTGGCTATTATATTTTGTTAGCTATACCGCACGATTGGTATGAACGATATAGCTGGCTGATCACAGATGACCCTAACTTTGAAGGTCGCGTGTTATATAACTTCTGATGGGACACTATCAAAAAAATAAAAATAATTTAAACAATTTGCCGTGGACACTGTTATTTGATCGGAAATGTATTAATTAGTTAAATAAACGCAGGTTAAAGGATTGTTTTTTGTAGAGGCTAGGTTCGTGGTTGACCTAGCCTTTTTTTTGTACAAAAGATTGCTAACTTTTTTTTATCTCTTATTTTTTAGGGGCAGCAAATGAGAATCAACTGGTAACCAAATTGACCCATTTTGCACTGCTTGTTCAGTGCTCGTTCAGTGGTTGCTCAGTGGTTGCTCAGTGTGGACTGAATAATCAATGACGAATCACTGTCTAAAAATTGATTAAAAATTGGTGTTAGCCATAAATTGATGTTACGTTGTATACGTTTTAATGTTTGATTTAATTATTTATCATCGGGCAGGCTTTGTCATTAAAAGGGGCGTATATCAGTGCCAAACCGCTTATGATGTATTCCATTAGGCATATGATGTATTCCATAAGAATTAACTAAGTTTGTAGCATAGCGCTTTTGAGAAATGCAATCTTTTTATTTCTATTGTTTATTTTTTTGTTCCTTCATCAGTACTTCGGTTGTTGGACAATCGCTGGATTATCCGTCTTTCCGGAATATTTCTTTGGGTACGAACGCAAATACCGTACACTCATTTGCGCAGGATAGTTTGGGAATGCTATGGCTAGGAAGTAACAATGGCCTATTTAATTATGATGGCTATGCGCTGCAGCCGCTTACGGGAACTAAATATCCTTTTCAGACCTTTGTATATTGTATTGAAATGGTCGATGATAAGCATTTTGCGTTGGGTACCGGACAAGGCGTTCTACTCTATAATTACCAGTTAGACCGTTTCGATTCTTTCCCTTCAGGAGGTCCTTCTGACGTCAGGTCACTACTGGTCGTGGGTAATACATTATGGATAGGCTCCATTGCTGGTTTGTACTGCTATGATATAAAGACGCATAAACTTATCGACTACACCAAGTCATTTCCTACTAATAAAGGCAGACCTGCCGTTTACGCACTTGATAAGATCGACGATAGCATCTTAATAGGCACGTATAATGGACTTTTTGAGTTAGATGCAGCTCATAAAGAGATTATTGCCTTAACATTGCCCGATTATAAAAAAGGGAGCAACCAATTTGTAAATTCCATATTTTCTATTCCGGAGGTAAGCAAAACATTTATTGGGACAGAATATGGGCTATACTTGTATGATGCTAAAAAACATATGCTTCGTAAGACTCCTGTGCTACAGAACCATCCGATCAAGGCGATGGCGTCGAAAGATTCCAACACTTTATTGGTCGGAACAGATGACGGTCTTTTTACTTATCAGCTGAATCAGCAGCTCGTGAAGCGGATCAAACATGATTCCCGTAATAGAAACTCGCTGGCCAATAATATTATATGGAGTATCTTTAAAGACCGAGCGGGAAATATCTGGTTAGGTACGGATTTTGGCTTTTCATTGTGGTCTAATCGCAAGGTAGAAAAAACACTTCCAATATACCAATTGACAGCAAGTAACGACGGTAACCGTTTTTACAAAATTGCGAAGGACCGTAACGGTTGGTATTGGCTGGGTGGCGACAATGGTTTAATTCGGGTACATGGACTGGGCGATAGAAATGCTGAAAGCAATTGGTATCGGATGGATGCTGGAACCTATCGGCTGACCCATAACCGTATCCGCGATATCTATCAGGATCGTGCGGGATTGGTATGGATTGCTTCCGATGGTGGAGTCGATGTGTTCGACGCGCAGACCAAGCAGTTTAAAAACCTGACGATTATCGATGCTACCGGCAAACGGAATGCGAAATGGTCCTATAATATGCTGGAAGATGGACAAGGTAATCTGTGGATAGCCTCCTATATGGGGGGAATATTTGTGGTCAACAGAAATAGACTCTTGGAAGCTACTGGGCAGGTCGTCGCAAACCGAAATTTCAGCAAAGAGGATGGCCTCTTAGAAGATTTCGCCAATCAGATTGTCGACAATGGAAGGGGAGAGATCTTGGCACTTTTCTATAACAAAGGAATCAGCAGCATTGATGTGGCTACTGGGAAGATCAGGGATCTGACGGATAGTGCGGGGCACCCGTTAGATCGCGCGACCTTTATGCTCAAGGATAAACAGCATACGGTGTGGGTAGGGGAACACGGCGAGTTGCGACGAATTGCAGCGGATGGAAAAAACACGTTGATTCGTTTTGATCCTGTTGACAAGGGTGAAGTGACCGCTATGGCCGAAGTCAATGCTTATATCTGGGTAGCAACGAGTGCTGGAGTCTGGCAGATTAATAAGCAAAGTCTAAAGGCTGAATTATTGCGGTATGGGCAGCGTGTATCTTCTATGTACTACGATACGGAGCGAGACGAAGTAATCCTGGGAGGGGTTGATGAAGTAGTTTTGTTGCCTGCACAAAAGGAGGAAGCAGATGTAGACCGCTCGAAAAAGATTGTACTCACCGCAGTGTATGTCAATAATGAAAGGTTTGGTAGTTATGATTATGGTTTGCGCTACCGACACGAAATCACCTTAGCGCATGATCAGAACAACCTTCGGCTGGAGTTTTCCGACCTGGATTATGGAAATCATCTCGGCTATCGACTTGCCTATTCGTTTAAAGGTAAAAATGAAACCTGGATTCCAATGGAACGTGGAGATAATAAGGTGTTACTGTCCAACTTAAATTCCGGAAGCTATGATCTTCAGTTGGCGCGGGTGGATATTGCTGGACATGTAGTTTCTGAAATCTATACCTATTCAATTACAATACGCTACCCTTGGTATGCGACCTATTGGGCCAAAAGTCTTTATGTACTCATTGCTGGTTTCTTGATCCTCTGGATAGTCAACTTTTTCAGGGTACGCAGTACGCTGAAATGGGAGAGACGTGAGCGCCGTAAGGTTCAGGAGCTCACAAAGATGAAAATGGATTTTCTAACTGCTGTATCGCATGAGCTGAAAACACCCTTGAGTCTGATCTTGGCTCCCGTGAGCCAAATGATGCGGCAGACCAAGAACAGCGATAAAAAGAAGCAGCTGGATGGCGTACATCGAAATGCCTTAAAGATCAGTCAGCTTATTCAGGAATTGATGACTTTTGACCAGGTGGAGCAGCAGCAAATGCCTTTACAGGGATTGCTGAATTCTCAAATTGATCTGGTCGATTATTGCGCACAGCTTATAGCTGAATGGCAGCAAGTGCCTGAATACAGCAATATCCATATTGGATTTTCGACGACTGTAGAGAGCGTCTTTATACAGACGGATGTTGCCAAATTAGGATCAATCGTCAACAACCTGATCGCCAACGCCTGTAAGTATAATCGACCGGAGGGTAGCGTGAACCTGCGGCTGGAAGTAAATGGTGACGACGTTAAGCTGATCGTTCGGGATACCGGAATTGGCATAGCTTCGGAAGATTTCCCTTATATATTCAGCAAATTTTATCGCTCTTCTTTAAGAGAGGTCAGTGAGGTACAGGGAACGGGAGTAGGCCTTTACTTAGTCAAAAGTTATTGTGAACAATTAGGATGGGACATTGCGATAACGAGCGATCAAAATGGCACAACTGCAACGCTTTACTGGAAGCAGGATCGTATAAATAGCAAGAATCCTGCCGCCGGAACCAACACCTCAAGCAGAAAAAAACTGTTGATCGTCGAAGATAATGCCGAGCTTGCTGATTTTTTAAGAAATACCCTTCAAACAAATTACGATTGCAGTATCGTTGGTGACGGAAGTGAGGCATTACGGTTGATCGATGGGCATGGCTTTGTGCCGGATATTATCATTACAGATGCCATTATGCCCAATATGGGAGGCATTGAAATGGTCAAAAAGCTGCGCCAAAATACATTGACAGCGACAATACCCATCATTTTGTTAACTGCGCAAAGCGATGAGCTCATCAGACGTGAGTGGGTAGCTGTTGGCATAGATGCTTATATAGCTAAGCCTTTCGATCTGGATTTGCTGCAAATGCAGCTACAGCAGCTCCTGGAAAGGAAAAATAAGATTGTCGCTCAAGTGCGTATCGATCAAATCAGTCAACCAGCAGAACCAGTTGCGGTACATTCACCAGATGAAAAATTCCTAGCAAAAGTAACGCAGTTGATTGAAGAAAATATGGACGATTCGGAATTTTCCGTACAGCGGCTCAGCGAACTCACTGATGTAGCGGCAAGGCAACTCTACCGAAAAATGAAGCAGCTCACGGGGTATACTCCTGTGGAATATATTCGCAGTATCCGCATCAAAAAAGCCGCGCTGTTGCTACAGCAAAAGAAGTTTACTGTAGCCGAGGTGATGTATATGGTCGGATTCTCCAATTCGTCGTATTTCTCAAAATGTTTTCAGTCGGAATTTGGTATGTCACCAAAGGTTTATATGGAGTCTTATTCGTAACGTATTGTTGGTCAGTATTGTCTAATGGATGAGAGATGTGGAGATGTCCAATTTGTGTTGTTCTTTGTCCGATATGTGGCCTTAAAAAATAATGTGGTTTGATAGGTTTGTAATCGTAATAACCAAAAAATTATAAATCGATACAATCCATGCGTGTAATTATTTTATGCTGCCTTGCTCTTTTGGGGTACGCCAATACCTATGCACAGGTTAAGGCCAATACAAATGTTCCTACGGTCTTTGTTGATCACGAAGGTGTGATGCGCTGGTCCGACAGCAGAGCTGAGGCTTCATTTTATGGGGTCAACTATACCGTTCCTTTTGCCCATGCCTTTCGGGCACTTCAGGCTAGAGGAATCGACCGTAAGCAGGCCATTGATCGGGATGTTTACCACTTTGCCCGTTTGGGGTATAATGCTTATCGTATCCATATCTGGGATGTGGAGATCTCGGACCGAAATGGAAACTTGATGAGCAATGAACACCTGGATCTATTGGACTACCTCTTTTTCAAACTGCAGGAGCGTGGCATCCGGATTTTAATTACCGGCATGACGAATTTTGGAAATGGCTATCCCGAAAAAAATGAAAATACGGATGCCTTTACCTACCATTATGATAAGTGTCAGATCCATGCCAATCCACAAGCAATCGCAGCACAGGAAAAGTATATCAGCCAGTTGCTTCGCCATGTCAATCCTTATACAGGCTACGCTTATCAGGAAGATCCTTACGTTATTGGATTTGAAATTAATAACGAGCCGTGCCATACGGGTACCGTTCAAACGACTTCGGACTATATTGCACGGATGGTTAAGGCCATGAAAAAAAGTGGTAATAAAAAGCCGGTTTTCTATAATGTCAGCCATAATATGGATCATGTGCAGGCTTATTTCAATGCTGATATCCAAGGAACCACCTATCAATGGTATCCTGTGGGACTGGTTGCAGGAAGAGAACGTCTGGGGAATTTCCTCCCTTACATCGATCATTACCACATTCCCTTTGCAAACTTGAAAGGGTTTGCCAATAAAGCAAAGGCAGTATACGAGTATGATCCTGCAGACAATCTCTACAGCTACCTGCATCCCGCGATGAGTCGTACATTTCGTTCGGCTGGATTTCAGTGGATCACGCAATTTGCTTACGATCCGATGGATATCGCCGCCTACAATACCGAATATCAGACCCATTATCTCAATTTAGCCTACACACCGGCGAAAGCATTGAGTACGTTAATTGCTGCCGAGGTGGCCTATACGATCCCCAGGAATAAAAAATTTAATCCATACCCGCAGAATACTTCTTTTGGCGATTTTGAGGTGAGCTATGATCAGGATCTCGCCATGATGAATGCGCCGGATAAATATTTTTATACGAATAATACAGCAGTCAAACCTGTAAAGCCAGAGAAATTGATGCATATTGCCGGCCATGGTTCTTCGCCTGTGGTGGATTATAGCGGATCTGGTGCGTATTTTTTGGATCGTTTGGAAGAAGGCTTATGGCGTTTGGAAGTGATGCCGGATGCAGAAAAAATCGCCGATCCTTTTGCCAAGCCGTCGCCAAGCCGCGAGGTGGTACATATCTTGTACCGATCTCAGGCGATCGATATTCAAATTCCTGACCTTGGCGAGATGTTCACCGTGCAGCAACTTTCACATAAAACTGGGGTGATTGGAGATCTTATAGTACCAAAAACCAGCTTCAGCGTTGAACCAGGAGTTTACCTGCTTAAGCGAAAGCATGTGCAGCTAAAAAATAGCTGGACAGCCTCTTCACCCTGGAAAAATGGTAGTCTGGGTGAATATTATGCGCCAGCAGCTGCGCCGCTGAAACAAACTTTGTTAATACACCAGCAGCCCGAGGCACTGGAGAAAGGGCGCAGCGCCAAATTGGAGTTCCGCTACATCTTTGAACAGCAGCCCGATTCGATTATTTTACAGACGGATCAGGTCTCATTTTGGAACGACCATAATCCTTACATCAAGCTGATTCCGAAAGATAGTTATAAGTATGAGGCGGATATTCCGGCAGCATTGCTAAAGGGCAATGCGTTAAAATATACGGCCACAGTGTTCGTTGGTGGTAAGCAGTTTACTTATCCTGACAATCAGGCCGGAGCTCCGCTCGACTGGGACTATCGCGTCAATAGCTATTGGACGGTCGGATTATATGACCAGCATGCACCAATTTCGCTGTTTGAATCATTGTCCAAGGTCGCTACATTCGAGACCTTCGCCATTCCGGAAACCGCTTATATAACTGCAGAATGGCAACAGCAGCATTTAGGGAAGCTGCCTCTCTGGGCGTTTAGCTTTCACGGCAAGGATTCGAGTGCCCAGTATTTCTGGCTTAAAGATATAAGAACAAAAATTCTTGATCGGCCAGTGGGGCTCGAACATGTTAAAAAACTTTGTATACTCTTAAAACATACCGGTGGCAATCCGACGCTAAAAGCAGGTTTTGTCACAAAGAAAGGGTACACCTACGTCAAAAAAATAGATGCAGTTTCAGCTACTGAAACGTTGGTTTGCCTGGATTTAACAGATTTACAGCTGGTACCAACGGCTTTGTTGCCTGCCCCTTATCCCGTTTTTCTTGAACGGTTTTTTAAACCGGTAGTTTCTGATCAATTTGATAAAAGAGCGATCGAAAAGCTCATTATCTCAGGCGAAAATATGGCGGGCGTTGTGCTGTCTGTAGCCGCGGTCTGGCTGGAGTAGTGTATAAAAACAGTAGTTTGGCAAATTGGCCGTATCGAGCGCTAAGGTGAGTGTAGCGAAGGAATTGCAGCAAAGGAAAGAAACAATTATAAACACATAAATTAAAAAAAATGAAAGGTTTTGCATTTAAAACAAGTTTATTAGGCTTGTCATTGCTATCCTGCCTTGGGGAAACGCAGCTCTATGCGGCAACAAAAGGGGAGAGTAAATGGATCAGGTTGATGCAACAACAGGATGTCCGGGGGGTAGTCCGCAATGAACAGGGGCAACCGATGGCCGGTGTTACGGTGTTGGTGACTGGAACCACCGTGGGGACTTCTACGGCCAACGATGGTACCTATCGTATTTCATTGCCGAAGGGCAAATCGCAACTATCATTCTCGATAGTGGGGTATACCAGTCAAACCTTATCGGTATCGGGAACATCTTTAGATATTAAGATGGTATCGGCGGGAAATGTTTTGGAAGAGCTGGTCATCGTAGGTTATGGCAGTAGTACAAAAAAGGATCTAACGGGTGCCGTCAACACGGTAGGTAGCAAAGATTTTAATACGGGATTGGTCGGTTCTCCCGAACAGCTGATCAATGGGAAAACGGCTGGCGTACAGGTGATGTCCAACAGTGGTTCGCCTTCCTCGGGAAGTACCATTCGTATTCGTGGTGGGGCTTCTTTGAGTGCCAGCAACGATCCACTGATCGTGTTGGATGGGGTACCTTTGGAAACTGGCGGCATCAGCGGCAACAGTGGCAATTTTCTCAGTCTGATCAATCCCAATGATATTGAAAGCATGACCGTGCTCAAAGATGCATCCTCCACAGCGATTTATGGATCTCGTGCATCAAATGGAGTATTGTTGATTACGACTAAGAAAGGAAAAGGGGATACATTACGGCTTTCTTTTTCCTCCATTGTGTCCATGCAACAGGCGATGGGTGTGGCTGATATGATGTCGCGCGATGAATTTGCTAACCTGATCAATAGCAAGGGAACTTCTGCGCAAAAAGCGCTATTGGGTAATGCCTCGACAGATTGGCTTTCTGAGGTTTTTCAGGATGCCATAGGAACGGACAATAATTTAAGTTTGCAGGGAAAGATCGGTAAGACGTTGCCTTTTCGAGCTTCTGCTGGCTATTACAATCAGCAGGGAACCTTGCGCACCGACAAGACGGAGCGTATGACGGGGGCGTTTGTGCTAAATCCGACATTTTTTAACAAACACCTCGCGGTAAACCTGAATGTTAAAGGAGCCCGAAATAACAACAGTTTTGCTAATACCGAAGCGATATGGTCTGCTGTGGCGTTCAATCCCACGCAGCCCGTTTACTCTGGGGTAGCTGCTTATGGGGGTTATTATGAGAGTCTTGACAATGCTGGTCTCCCAGCAACAGGTGCAAATCTCAATCCACTGGGCCTGCTTCGTCAGGAGAAGCACCTTAGTACAGTCAATCGAGCTGTAGGTAATCTTGATCTTGATTATAAGTTTCATATGCTACCCGAATTAAAAGCTCACGTAACGCTCGGATATGACTATGCGAAAGGGAATGGGTCAAATCTAATTCCTGCAAGTGCAGCCAATAATTTTACGATTGGAGGCGCTTTTGACCGTTATGAACAGACTCTTAAAAATAAACTATTCACAGGTTATCTAAATTATAACAAGTTTTTTGCAGACTTAAAAAGCACGGTTGACATTACTGCTGGCCACGATTATCAATATTGGAGTGCAGGGCGCCCACCGATCGTGTACTATAATGAAGCAGGCGATATACGTTCTACCGCTATCGCATCAGACGAGCGCCATACGCTGATCTCTTGGTATGGTCGGATCAACTACAATTACGACAGCCGTTATTTACTGACAGCAACGGTCCGGAAGGACGGTACATCACGATTCAGTCCAGAAAATCGCTGGGGAACGTTTCCTTCTGTCGCCTTGGCATGGCGTCTTTCACAGGAATCTTTCATGAAAGGCATCTCGTTTTTGGACGATTTGAAGCTCCGTGCAAGTTATGGTATAACAGGACAGCAGGAAGGTATCGGCAATTATGAGTATTTGCCGGTTTATAATTTGGGAACCGCTTATGCCCAATATCGGTTTGGCGATCAGTATCATCTGGTGTATCGGCCATCGGTCTACAACAGGGATTTACGCTGGGAGACAACCAAAGCATTTAACTATGGTCTGGATTTTGGACTATGGAAGAATAGGGTATCTGGTGCAATTGAATATTATACAAGAAAAACACATGATCTACTGGCCAATGTGCCGGTGGCGGCAGGAACAAACTTTGACCAGAACGCAACCATTAACGTCGGAAATGTTGAAAGTAGTGGTTTCGAATTTCAATTGAATACCGTCCCTATTCAAAAAGATAACCTGCGTTGGGAAGTTAATATCAATGCAACCAATCAACACACGAAAGTAACCAATATAGCCTTGGTACAGGATGCGAATGCGGTTGGAACGTACGTCGGTCCTAATGTCAGTGGCCGTGGCATACAGATCCTGACAACAGGATATCAACCTTACATGTTTTATGTGTACAAGCAATTGTACAACGAGGCAGGAAAACCGTTGGAAGGCGTGTACGCTGATCTGAATGGTGATGGTGCGATCAATGAAAAAGACCTGTATCGCTATCAATCCCCGGCCGCAAAATGGCTGTTCGGTTTCAATACTCAGCTAACGTACAAAAAATGGACAGCAGCTACTACGTTACGCGCAAATTTGGGGAACTACGTCTTCAATAATACAAAAATGAACCTCAGTGCGTGGGAAACCGTTCAATATGTGGATCCGTCGATCAATAACCTTCATCGGGATTACTTGCATACGGGATTTCAAACTAGACAGTATTATTCAGATTACTACGTTGAAAATGCTTCCTTCCTTCGAATGGAAAATCTTTCCGTGAATTACAATTTTGGCAAAGTGGGCAAGATTTCCAATTTACGCGTGGGTGCAGTAGCACAGAATGTTTTTATTGTGAGCCAATATAGTGGTATGGACCCCGAGGTTCCGAGTGGATTTGACAGTTCGTTCTACCCGCGCTCCAGAACGTTCTCCTTAAGTCTCAATATGGATTTTTAATGGCTACCTCAAAAAAGAAAACTTATATAACGATGAAAAATATAAAAAGATTTTGTTTTGGATTGTTTAGTATAATCTTGTTGCTACACGCTTGCACCAAGGACTTAAACCAATATCCAACTGTGGAAACTACATCGGAGTCGGTCTATACTTCGGTAGAGGGGTACCGTTCGGTCCTTGCTAAATTGTATGCCTCATTTGCCGTTGCAGGCAATGGCCGTGGTGATGCCGATCCGGACATGGCGGGTAGCACAGCCTCTTGGGGCTACCTTCGGGTGTATTTTAATTTGCAGGAAGTACCTACAGATGAGGTAATCTATACCTGGGCGGGTGGTGATAACATGACCGATATTCAGTATATGACCTGGGGAGCGTCCGATACATGGGTCAATGCCATGTATTACCGGATTTATTATACGGTCGCTATCTGCAATGAATTTCTACGAAACGCCACTACAGAAAAACTGGCAACATTTAGTTCGAACGAGCAGACGCAGATTCTGACATTTGCGGCTGAAGCTCGTTTTCTGCGTGCACTAGCCTATAGTCATGCGATGGACTTGTACGGAAACGTCCCGTTTGTGACTGAGAACGATCCTGTAGCTGCATTTTTTCCACCACGGATGACGAGGGGTGATCTTTTCAAATTTATTGAAAAGGAACTTCTGGAGGTCGCAGCAATCTTGCCAGAAGCGCGTCAAAATGAATATGGGCGAGTGAGCCGTGCTGCCGCATGGTCGTTATTGGCCAAGAATTATCTGAATGCTCAGGTGTATACGGGTACAGCACGGAACGCAGACTGTCTGAACTATGCAAAAAAAGTGATTGATGCCGGATATACTTTAAATGCGAATTATAAGCAGGTATTTAATGCCGATAACGATAAGCGCACCAACGAAATTATCTTCCCGATAGAAGCCGATGTGGCACACACGACGACCTGGGGTGCGACAACTTATCTGGTGAATGGCCCTATTGTGGGGAGCATGAAATCGTCAGACTATGGTGTACTTTCTGGCTGGAATAGTTTTCGTACACTTCGCGAATTTGTCGGCATTTTTCAAGCGGAAGATAAGAGAGGTGATTTTTGGAAAAATGGGCAGTCTTTGGACGTAGAAGATCCAGCCGCATCAAGCCAGGGTTATGGATTGGTGAAGTTTACAAATTTGAAAGATGATGGCACCTATACGACAGACGAAGGTTTGGTAAGCACGGATTTTCCGATGATCCGCCTGGCCGATGTGTATCTCATGTATGCCGAGGCCGTACTGCGCGGTGGCGGCGGTAGTGTACAGGAAGCCCTTACTCTGGTCAACGCGATCAGACAAAGGGGATATGGAAGTTCCGCTGGCACAATCGAGCAGGCACAGCTCACGCTGGATTTTATCCTTGCGGAGCGCGGACGTGAACTGTTTTGGGAATGTACGCGCCGCACAGACCTCATTCGATTTGGGAAATTTACCGGAAGCGCTTACCTCTGGCAATGGAAAGGAGGGGATATGAATGGTCGTTCTGTGGATGCAAAGTTCAATCTGTATCCGATTCCAACAACAGATATGAGCGCTAATCCAAATTTAATTCAAAATGCAGGCTATTAGCCTAGTATGGTATTGATAAATCGATGGGATAGTTTTGCGACCATGCAGTGGAGCTGAAGCGCATAAACGGGTATTTCCATAGGGGTTTTTAAAGATAATGATGACTTATGAAACAATTAACACTTTATATTTTGGTATTGCTTTTCGCTGCCTGCAAAAAGGAGGGCGGGACACCAGCTGTCGGGGGAATAAAACCTGCAGTGCTGCATAGTAGTACATCGGAATTGGTTTTAAAATCTACAGATCGCAAAGCTGTGGCACTGCAGCTTGTTTGGGACGAGGCGATCTTGACCAGCGAAGAACCGATGGCGCAGTCGGCCTTAAAAAATAAGATAGAAATAGCGGCAGATCCCGCCTTTACTGTCATCGCCAAAAGCGTGGAGCAGGTGACGAGTTCCATCAGTTATACGCATGAACAATTGAATAATCTCGTCACGGGTATGGGATTTGTACCCGATCAAAAGAAAACATGCTATGTCCGTATTGCTTCTCGATTGGGTGCTAATACAGAATGGCTCTATAGTAACGTGATCGCCTTGACTATCACGTCTTACCAACCGGTTGATGAGGCGGCATACCTTTATCTTTCGAACAAAGAGATGACACAATTCCCATGGAAACTGTGTTCACGAAAAGAAGATGGTTTCTACGATGGTTTTGTTCGTCTCGACCAATGGTACAACTTTTATTTAGCCAATGCAGAAAGTGCCAGTGCATCACTGATCTATGGTTCTTATCCATTGGATGGTAGCCAATATATTTTATATAGCGGGGCAGATCGCTGGAACTGCTGGACAAGCAAAGGCGGATATCTGTACCTGACCGCCGATGTTAATAAGTTGGCCTGGAAAGAAACTGCGGTGGAATCCATGACGGTTACGGGCGATTTTAACGGTTGGAGTGCAACGGCCACGCCGATGACCTATGACCAAACGGCGAAAGTTTGGAAGGCAACAATCACGACAACAGCAGCTGAACAGTGGGGCATAAAAGTGTTGATCAATGGCAGTTGGACCTGGTTTTTTGGAGCTGCGGAAGGGGATGGCAACTGCGCACTATATACAGCAGATGGCAGTGGATTTGCTTATGACAAGGTGGGCACACATACCTTGATCCTCGATCTGAGCGATCCAAAACAGTTTAAGTATCATGTGGAGTAAACATCAATAAGATAACTCCTTAAATAATTGAATCGAATGAAAAAATTAACAATAGGAAAGGTATTTGCCGCAGCGATAGGCTTTTGTTTGGTGCTATCTAGCTGTAGCAAAAAAGATAGCTTCGAGCCCGCTGCAACCGCATCGCATTTGGCAAAAGGGGCTGATGTCAGCTGGATTACGGAAATGGAGGCTTCGGGTGTACAATTTTTCAACGCTGGAGGAAATGCAGTAGATGGACTGAAATTATTGCGTGGATTGGGGATGGATGCTGTACGCCTACGCGTTTGGGTAGATCCCGAACGTGGTTGGTGCAATAAGAACGACGTGTTGGTTAAAGCACGTCGCGCACATCATTTGGGAATGCGCATCATGGTGGATTTTCATTATAGTGATACCTGGGCAGATCCTGGACAGCAGACAAAGCCGGCAGCATGGAAGAGTTTGGCATTTGATGACTTAAAGAAAGCTGTGAGTGACCATACAAATGAGGTGCTACAATTACTGAAAGAGAACGATATTACACCGGAATGGGTGCAGGTAGGGAATGAAACCGGAAATGGCATGCTGTGGAATGAGGGCAAGGCCTCGGAGAGCATGGCTAATTATGCCATATTGAATAACGCAGGCTATGATGCGGTAAAAGCGATTTTTCCGGCAGCAAAAGTGATTATCCATCTTCACAATGGATTTGATAATAATTTGTTCCGTTGGATGTTCGATGGTCTGAAGAAAAACGGTGGAAAATGGGATGTAATCGGCATGTCACTTTACCCGACCCCCGAAAATTGGAAGGAACGGAATACAGCCTGCGTCAGTAACATTAAAGATATGATTGCGCGATACAATTCAGAGGTGATGATCTGCGAAGTGGGCATGAGCTGGGATGCCGCGGATACTGCAGAAATATGGCTCAAAGATCTTTTTAGCTCGGTTAATACCGTGCCGGATCACAAGGTGTTGGGAATATTTTATTGGGAACCTTTGGCTTATGGCGGTTGGAATGGCTACACGTTAGGCGCATTTGATAACAATGGACGTCCCACAAAGGCCTTGAACGCTTTTAAATAGACTATATTTACAGCGCTGAATGATGCTAATGAAATTCAACTTTAGACCCTAAACCCATAATTTGATGATGAGATTATTGCATATCGCTTTCGTATTATTCTTTTTGTTTTTGGTCGTGCCGATAGCATTGCATGGACAGTCGGTACGTCAGTCTTTCTTATTGGAGAAAAACTGGCGCTTTTTTCAGGGTGAAGTTGCCCAGGGCGAACGGACGACCTTGGAAGACAAGAATTGGAAAAATGTGACTGTACCGCACGATTGGGCTATTGCCGGACCTTTTGACCGTGCACACGACTTACAAGATGTTGCTGTGACACAAAATGGAGAGAAAAAAGCAACTGTAAAAACCGGCCGAACCGGAGGCCTACCTTATGTTGGGGTAGGCTGGTATCGTACCAAGTTGGATGTGCCTCAGTTTGACCCGAGCAGCAAACGCGTGGTGCTTAAATTTGATGGTGCAATGAGTGAAGCCCGGGTCTATGTCAATGGGAAGGAAGCTTGCTTCTGGCCGTATGGTTATAATGCATTTCACTTTGATGTGACCGAACTGCTGCATCGGGATGGCAGGAACAATACAATTGCCGTTCGACTGGAAAATAAAGCCCAATCTTCGCGTTGGTATCCCGGTGCAGGACTCTATCGGAATGTGCATGTAATCGTTACCGAGAAGATTCACATGCCTGTTTGGGGCGCCCATATCACAACGCCATTTGTCTCAGACAGCCTAGCTTCAGTAAAGTTGGAGACCACTTTGGAGCATGCTGATGGTAAATCGGTGCGCATGGTAACTGCAATTTTGAATGCAGAAGGCCGTGTCGTGGCGCAAAAAGAAAATGAGCAAAAAATAAATTATGGTAAGGCCTTTGTACAAAATTTTGAAGTTCCAAAACCTGCTCTATGGAGCCCCGAACAGCCTAATTTATACCGAGCTTCTACGCAAGTTTATGTCGATGGTAAGCTAATGGATAGTTTTGAGACTCGTTTTGGTATTCGTGAGGTGCGTATCATTGCCGATCGGGGATTTATGTTAAATGGAAAGATTCGAAAGTTTCAAGGTGTATGCAATCATCATGACCTCGGTCCATTGGGTGCGGCAATAAATGTGTCGGCTTTACGCTATCAATTACAGTTGCTCAAAGATATGGGGTGTGATGCAGTGCGCACCGCTCACAACATGCCCGCGCCGGAGCTGGTTTCGCTATGCGATGAATTGGGATTGATGATGATGATCGAGCCTTTTGACGAATGGGACATTGCCAAATGTAAAAATGGATACCATCGTTTTTTTGCGGATTGGGCAGAGCGGGATATGGTCAATATGATTCATCATTTTAGAAATAACCCCTCCGTGGTGATGTGGAGTATCGGGAATGAGGTGCCGACACAATGCAGTGCCGACGGATATAAAGTGGCTTCATTTTTACAGGCTATCTGCCATCGGGAAGACCCCTCTCGACCGGTGACCTGTGGTATGGACCAGGTTAGTTGTGTGCTGGAAAATGGTTTTGCCAGTTTACTGGACGTTCCGGGACTCAACTATCGTACGCACCGTTATGAGGAGGCCTATTCAAAATTGCCACAAAATATAGTATTGGGTTCTGAAACGGCATCCACAGTAAGCTCCAGAGGAGTATATAAATTTCCTGTGGTCAAAAAGGGCGACATGCTATATCCAGATCATCAGTCATCGTCTTACGATATGGAATATTGTTCATGGTCCAATCTACCGGATGAGGATTTTGCCTTGGCAGAAGACCATCATTGGACGATGGGTCAATTCGTATGGACTGGATTTGATTACCTCGGTGAGCCGTCTCCATACGATACCGATGCATGGCCCAACCACAGTTCCATGTTTGGCATTATTGACCTGGCAAGTATTCCCAAGGACCGTTATTACCTCTACAGAAGTTTGTGGAATAAAAATGAACATACCTTGCACATTCTTCCACATTGGACATGGCCAGATCGGGTGGGCCAGCAGACACCTGTGTTCGTTTATACGGACTATCCAAGTGCAGAACTTTTTATCAACGGCAAGAGTCAGGGGAAACGAAGTAAAAATAAGCATTCTTTACAGGAGCGTTATCGCCTGATGTGGATGGAAACACGATATGAACCCGGAGAAATCAAGGTTGTTGCTTATGATGAATCGGGAGAGCCGGTAGCTGAAAAGAGCGTACGAACAGCGGGAAGGCCGTTCCGGATTAAAATGGAAACGGTGCATGATTCCATTGCTGCTGATGGACGTTCGTTGGCTTACATCCGTGTCAAAGCAGTAGATAAACAAGGGAATCTCTGCCCGCATGCCAATGGATTAGTGCGATTTGAAGTCGGGGGAGCTGGTGCGTTTAAAGCTTTGGCTAATGGGGATCCAACGAACTTGGAGTCTTTTGAAAAACCACAGATGCACCTGTTCAATGGGCAGCTTACGCTGATTGTTCAGGCAGGCGAAAAATCGGGAAGTATCCGGATAAAGGCAAAGAGTACAGGACTGAAAGAGGATTTATTTATTGTGCAGACCACCGTTGTACGCGCAAATGATTGATTGTTAAGTCTTCTGAATATTTAACCATCTTCCTGGTTTTCAGTGGCGATTGTCACGACGGATATTGAACAAAAATACCGAAGTTTAAATCCCTTCGGTATTTTTGTGTAAAAAGACTTTTATTTTGTCAGCATACCACAAATATTAAAAGATTAAATTTATTAAAAGATTAAATTGTTTTGCTGTCGCGCAACATTTTAATAATATTGTGTGCTTCAAGCTGTTTGCTAAGTTGGGTATTGATCAAACTATGCACATTTTGCGAGAGTTCATCAGATCCATCTGCCAACGCTGTTTGGTACGTCGATTTAAACGCGTCTTCGCCCTGTTCGCAGGTTTCCAGTAAACTTCTTTCATCGTCGCCTGTGATATTTACTTTGATTCCCATCCAGGCGCGGAATAGTTTGCCGCTCAGCATGGTGCTATCCGTTGCCTCTTTGCCCTCAAGCTCAACATAAGGAGTTAACTCGGCAATAAATTCTTCCGATTGTCCGATATATTTTTGAAAGGTGGGAATCAGCTTATCTAGTCCGTGACTTGTTGCCAGATCAATTGCTTTTTTATAACCTTCAATACGGTCATTGTTGATTTTAATGATGTCATTGATGATCTCTGGATTGTTGATGTTGTTTTCCATAATATTATTATTTGTTACCATTTTTGTTTATTCGGAAAACAGCACCCACACACCCTTCGTTTGCAGAATCGCAGATTCAGGTATTTAAATCGTAACCCGTATTTATCGCACTTTTTATTGCAGCGTAATAAATGCAATTTAAAACTTTATGTAATTTATTGTTGTTCTTATCAACGAAAACTGCCATTCAGGCAGCGCAATGAAAACTATGCAACAACACATCCATGTAGCCATCATCGGGGGCGGACCCAGTGGCCTGTTTATGTACAAAAGATTGATTGAAAAGAATATGGGGGAGCTCAAAATATCTATTTTTGAGTCGCGAAAACAGTTAGGTGCAGGGATGCCTTACAGCTATGAAGGTGCTACACCGGAGCACTTGACCAACGTCTCGGATCATGAAATCCCGGCACTGGTGACCACCATTGAAGAGTATGTCAAATCGCTGTCGGCAACTACACTTCGTACCTATGGAATTGATGTGGACGATTTTAATCGTTATAAAGTAGTGCCGCGGTTGCTGTTCGGCCGCTATTTATCGGAACAGTTTACGCTATTAAAGCGTATGGCAGATGCCAAAGGTATTGAAACCCAGGTGTACCTAGCTAGCCAGGTAAGCGATATCATCGACCTAGAAAGCCAAGCGCAGGTAAAAATAATGGTTGGAAGCACGGACACGTATATCGTTGATAAGGCCATTATTTGCACTGGACACAAATGGCCAACTAAACATGAGGGTAATGTCGAACACTACTTTGAATCGCCTTATCCACCATCTAAACTCGCCTTAAAGACTGATCATGCCGTTGGGATACGTGGAGCTTCGCTTACCGCGATAGATGCCGTACGTACACTGGCTCGGCACAATGGCTCTTTTGACGTGCTCGATACAGGGGAGATAAAATATCAAATTGATCCGGGAAGCGAAAATTTTAAAATAGTGATGCATACACGCAGTGGGCTTCTCCCTGCGATCCGCTTTCATCAGGAAGACCCGTTCTTAGCCAACAATCTCTTGATTTCAGAAGAGGAACTTATGCTTAATAGGCTCGAAAATGAAGGATTTGTATCGCTTGATTTTTTATTTGAGCGAAATTTTAAAGCCCAGTTTAAGGAGAAAGATCCCGCCTTCTACGACATGGTAGAAAAGCTCAGTCTCGAAGACTTTGTGGAAGCGGTACTTGCCTTGCGGGAGCAGAAAGATGCCTTCGAAGGTTTTCGTCAGGAACACGCACAAGCGCTAAAGTCCATCAAAAGGCACGAATCAATTTATTGGAAGGAAGTGCTTTCTGCGCTGAGCTTTACATTGAATTATCCAGCAAAATACATGTCTGCAGAAGATATGCTTCGTTTAAAGAAGGTGTTAATGCCCCTGATTTCTATTGTGATTGCTTTCGTACCGCAGGGCTCTAGCCGCGAGTTGCTCGCATTGCACGATGCCGGTCGTCTCGAGGTGGTAAACGTTGGTACCGAAAGCCGTGTTGAACCTGCAAAGGACTGTGGAGCCAATTACTTTTATACAAATGAGCAAGGTATAGAAAGTAAAACATATTATAAGACATTTGTCGATTGCGTAGGTCAGCAGCCGTTGAATTTTGAAGATTTCCCTTTTAAGAGTTTGATCGACAACGGTAATATTAGTCCCGCTTATTTGAGGTTCCGCTCTGTTGAGCATGCCAAGGAACAGTTATTGGCGGGTAATGATCATATGTTTGTGGCACCGGATGGGGCTATCTTTTTGCGGGTGCCGGGGATAAAGATAGACGACAGCTTTCAGCTTGTTGATCACAGCGGGCGCTCCAACCAACGTATTTTTATGATGGCTGTACCTTATATCGGCGGTTATAATCCTGACTATTCAGGGCTTGATTTTTGTGCAGCGACTTCGGAAATTATTGCCCAAAGGATTGCTGAAGGGGGATAAATACGTAAATTTTTGTTAAAATACGGTATCATCCTCCGTGCTTGCTTAGGCGATATTCATTTTAGGCCCCCTATTGCTATATTTGGCGGCCATCTAGACCATCAGTTGGCATAGTCTTAACTCAATGGATGAAAAAGCATGCCTAAAACTATTTTAAAAAACCTGCAGATAGGTTTTGGAATATCGCTACTGTTGCTCTTAGCAAGTTCAACGGCTTCTTATGTCAGTATTCGTAAGCAGATTCATAATAGTGAGATGGTGGACCATAGCCGTCGGGTGATGAGCCGTGTTAATAAAATTCTACAGGATCTGCAGAATGCCGAGACGGGTCAGCGAGGTTATTTACTGACTGGGCTGGATAAGTTTTTAAATCCTTATCAAACTGGTCTTGAGTCGCTGCCTCAATCGCTAAGCCGTGCGCACGATTTGACAGCTGATAACCCCGATCAACAGCGGGTAATCGATACCCTGTCCACGCTGGTAAGGTCTAGACTGACCAAACTTGAAAATCTGGTTACTATCAAAAGGCGGGGCGGAATGGTGACGGTCTCCCAACTCGAAGAGGGGAAAGCCTATATGGATAGCTGTCGAATTTTAATCAGCCAGATTATAGATAAAGAAGAATCTTTGTTGAACAAGCGTTCGAATGAACTTGGACGATCTTCTGGCTACACATCGATTTTCGTTTTGCTGGCCGCAGTAGTTTCTTTGCTGATCACTGTCTTTTTTTACTTCCGTTTGCGGGATGATTTCTTTAAGCGAGAACAGTTACAACATGATCTGAAACGTAAAGATGAGGAGATCCAGCGGAGACTCAGCATTACCCAGCGCATTGCCCGTGAAATCGCAGCGGGAAATTATGATATGCAGATACAGGATGCTGAACAGGACGACTTGGGAAGCTTGACGGGATCGCTCAATGAAATGGCTAGGTCACTGAAAATTTCTTTTGATGAACTCAATAACAATAATTGGCATCAAGCTGGATTAACGCAGCTGAGCAATCTTTTAATGGGCAATAAACTCCAAGAAGAGCTCACGGCCGTCACGTTACGACATCTAACGACGTATGGCAGTTGTGTTAATGGGGCCATTTATCTCATGGAGCAGGATCAGTTGATGTTAAGAGGATCTTATGGCCTTGAAGATCCGGAGCATAAACGCTTTGCTGCAGGGGATGGCATGGTAGGGCAGGTATTTAAAGATGGCCAGGAGAAATTATTTGAAAACCTCGAAGATGCACATTATGTCATCAGCTTTGCTACTGGAAAAGTACAGGTAAACAACCTTTTTATCCTTCCTATTTTTGATGGAAGTGAATGTATCGGTGTAATGGAACTTGGTTCATTGCAGCCCTTTTCTTCGATACAGCTTGCGTTTTTTAGAGATGCGGTGCAAAAAGTGGGTGCTACACTCGCTGCATCGCAAGCGAGATTGGTGGTACAGAACTTGTTGGAAGAGACACAGGCGCAGACCGAAGAGCTGCAGGCGCAACATACTGAGTTGGAATCACTCAATTCTAGTCTAGAAATGCATACCTATAAATTACAGGCTTCTGAGGAAGAACTTCGTGTTCAGCAGGAAGAGTTGGTGCAGTCTAACCGTGAGCTGGAAGAGCGTTCCAGGTTGTTGGAAGATAAAAATTTGGAAATAGCCGAACGTAACCAAGAAATTCAGAAGAAAGCGGCAGAGCTTGCACAGAGTACACGCTATAAGTCTGAATTTTTAGCTAATATGTCGCATGAACTGCGTACTCCGCTCAATTCAATTTTGCTGCTCTCTCGTTTGATGGCCGAAAATACGGACGGTAACCTCAATGACGAACAGATGGAATCGGCAGCCGTGATCCAGAGTTCGGGAAAGAGTCTGCTGACCCTGATAGACGAGATTTTGGATCTTTCTAAAATAGAATCCGGCAAAATGGATTTGGATGTACAGCCCGTATTTTTTGCGGATGTAATGCAGGGTCTGTCGGCGATGTTCGGACCAATTGCTGCCGACAAGAAACTTGGATTGGAAATGAGCGTAGCGGAGCAATTGCCCGCTCAGATCGAAACAGATAAACAGCGGCTAGAACAGATTTTACGTAATCTACTCTCTAATGCTATTAAATTTACGGCATCGGGCAAAGTAACGCTACATATCGATCGGGAGCAGTCGCCCCGAAACGGGATTGTATTTGAAGTGCGCGATACCGGAATTGGAATACCAAAGGATAAGCAGCATCTAATATTTGAGGCTTTTCAACAAGCTGATGGCTCTACGCGCCGTAAATTTGGTGGTACAGGGCTGGGGCTTTCCATAAGCCGGGAATTGGCCCGCTTACTTGGCGGTGAAATCTTATTGAATAGTGAAGAAGGAGAAGGTAGTGTCTTTCAACTGATTATTCCCGAGCGCATTTCGGGCGAAAGTACATCCCTATTCGGCGCTGCGCAGACGTTGTTAGCAACCGACGGCGTGGAAATTTTACCTGTGGAGACTACATCTTTGGAACAAATTCCAACGGTACCAGCTTTACCTGCAGAAAAGACGTTGCAAATACCTATCCCAGCCGATATTCCGGACGATCGCGATAGTATCGTTCCTGGCGACCGCTTTATTTTGATCGTCGAGGATGATATCGAGTTTGCAAAGATTCTACTCAAATATACGCGCCAGCAAAACTATAAGGGGATTGTGGTGGTGCGTGGCGACATTGCTGCGGAAGTGGTAGCGCAATATATGCCGCTCGCGGTATTGCTGGATATTCAGCTGCCACTTAAAGATGGATGGCAAGTAATGGCTGAGATCAAGGAAAATCCCAAAACACGACATATTCCGGTGCATATCATGTCTTCTCTGCAGGTTAAAAGAGAGAGTCTGCTGCAGGGTGCTATCGATTTTATCAATAAACCTATGGCGTTGGAACAAATGGGTGATATGTTTCGCAGCATAGAGGATGCACTCACCAGACATCCTAAAAAGGTACTTATCGTCGAAGAAAACCCTAAGCATGCAGCAGCGCTATCTCTTTTTCTCGGGAGTTTTGACATTGTCTCTGAAATCAAAAGCAACGTGGAAGACAGCATTGCGGCGCTAAGCTCTGATACTGCAGACTGCGTGATACTCGATATGGGCGTTCCGGACCGGGTCGGTTACGAGACATTGGAGGCTGTAAAACGCAACCAGGGTCTAGAAAAATTACCGATTATTGTGTTTACCGGTAAGAATCTATCGCAGGTGGAGGAAATGAAATTAAAACGTTATGCGGATACAATCGTCGTTAAAACCGCTAATTCCTATCAGCGCATATTGGATGAAGTAGGCTTATTTTTACATCTTGTAGAAGAACACAAAGGTACTTCGGCGAAAGCTCCCGCTAGGCTCGGCTTTTTGGAAGATGTGTTGAAGGGTAAGAAGGTGCTTGTAGCGGATGACGACATCCGTAACATTTTCTCGCTCACCAAAGCGCTTGAGAAATATCAGATGACGGTTGTACCAGCAACGGATGGAAAGGATGCACTGAAACAGCTAGAAGAAAATGAAGATGTGGCTGTGATCCTGATGGATATGATGATGCCCGAAATGGATGGGTACGAAACGATTGCGTCGATTCGAAGTAATCTCCGTTATAAGGATATGCCGATCATCGCTGTTACTGCCAAATCAATGATGGGAGATAGGGAAAAATGTATCGCTGCAGGAGCGTCAGATTATATATCTAAACCGGTGGATATCGATCAACTCTTGTCCCTGCTACGGGTATGGATGTATGAATAGTTGTTGTAGTAAAATAAAAGGCAATAGATAAAAGAGCATGGACAAGAACAAAACCGTATTAATCATCGATGATGATCAAAACAATATATTTGCGTTGAAATTGGCCCTAAAATCAAGAGGCTTTCAAGCCTTGGGTTGCCTGTCTGCGGAAGAGGGGCTTGCTCAGCTGCGGGATCGTGCTGGTGTCGGTCTGGTGCTGATGGATATGATGATGCCCGAGATAGACGGATATGAAGCTACCCAGCTGATCCGCAAAACTTGGGATGCCCAAGAAATGCCGGTCATCGCCGTCACGGCGCAGGCGATGACTGGAGACCGTGAAAAGTGTCTGGCAGCGGGAGCCAATGGCTATATTTCAAAACCGATCGACATCGAACTTCTGGTGCGGTTAATGGGGGAAATTGTAAAATGATCAGTGGCAAAAAAATTGTTAGCCAAGAGCAGGTGACGATATTGATGGAAGATGTGGAGCGTCTTTATGGCTACGATTTTACCCATTATACCATAGCGTCCTTATCGCGGCGGATCAATCAGCTTTGCCTACTGGATAATTTTGCAAGTTTTTCCGAATTGCGGTACCGTGTGTTACATGAACCCGAGTACATGCAGCGATTTGTCGAAAAGATGACGGTCAACGTTACAGAAATGTTTCGCGATCCAAGCTTTTTTTTGCGTCTGCGCGATGAAATCCTACCCCAATTAGGCACTTCGCCCTTTATCCGTATTTGGATAGCGGGCTGTGCGACAGGGGAGGAAGCCTATTCATTGGCCATTTTGTTGCAGGAGGCCAAACTACTGCACAAATCACTGATTTATGCCACAGATATTAATCCTTCTGTTCTAGAACAGGCTAAGCGGGCAGTTATACCCATGGCAAATCTAAAATCTTATGTGGAAAATTACCAGCTTTCGGGCGGGAGGGCAGACTTTTCCAGTTATTATACAGCCAATTATAATTGGGTGAAGTTAACATCCAGCTTGCAAGAACGGATTGTCTTTGCTTCACACAATCTGGTGAGTGATGCATCTTTCAATGCCTTTCAGCTGATTCTGTGTCGCAATGTACTCATCTATTTTGATACGCAACTGCAGGCTAAAGTACTATCTTTATTTGATGAGAGTTTGGAAACCCTCGGATACCTTGCGTTGGGCAGTCAGGAAACGCTACGCTTCTCGGTGCTGGCACCAGATTATCAG
The DNA here is from genome assembly GCF_002429765.1 of Sphingobacterium sp. UBA5996. NCBI lineage: Bacteria > Pseudomonadati > Bacteroidota > Sphingobacteriia > Sphingobacteriales > Sphingobacteriaceae > Sphingobacterium > Sphingobacterium sp. UBA5996. The sequence continues at coordinate 7,351 of NZ_DJAS01000022.1, read as the reverse complement.
CAAGTGGGTAATGAAAAAATATGGCGTAAGGTTAAATAAAATGGGTTCATATTTCATTGAACTATTTTTAAAAAATTAACTTATTAAAAAAAATAAAGTATCTTAGTGGGATTGGAGGAAAAATGACTAAAATTCTTTTAGTTGATGACCATCGGCTTGTAAGAAACGGGATACGATTGATCATTGATACCCACGACAAGCTTTCTGTGGTAGCGGAAGTAGATAGTGCAGAGGATGCATTAATGTACCTTGAAAACAATATCTTGCCGGATTTAGTTTTAACTGACCTGAATATGCAGGGTATGGATGGAATAACTTTCATCCGAATGGCCAAGAAGATCTATCCAGACGTCAGATTTGCGCTTTTGTCGATGGTGGAAGAACCGAATGAAGTGGCAGAAGCTTTTCGTAGCGGTGCAGATGGTTATCTGTCGAAGGGTGGCGATTATGATGAAATCTTATTTGGATTATTACGTTTGTCCCAAGGGCATAAATATCTGATGACCAATTTCGGTCTACGGTTTATGGAAAATTTTGACGTGGAGAGTAGTACCAGTGTCGATGTGGCTTCACGTCTTTCGCAATATGAAATCACGGAGCGGGAGTTTGCTGTACTTGAACTCATTGCTCAAGGCTTTACTGCTGTGGAAATTGCAGATAAGATCTTTTTGAGCAAACGGACTGTTGAAGGGCACCGTCAAAATCTCATGGATAAGACCAAAAGTAAAAATACAGCCGACCTGATCCGTTTTGCATTTCAGCAAAAGTTACTGAGTTAATGGAGGTTTTTTTGGGGATGAAAAGGATGGCCTATGGCTTTATGGATAAGCCTTCTGGATGGGTCTCAATTGAAAGCAAAAGGTGGCTTCCATGAGTTGGAAGCCACCTTTATTATTGTCTTATGCGTGCTCGAGTGTAGCACTTTTATTTCAACTTTTTCAATTTTATCATTTTCGTTGACGCAGGTATTGTATAACGGTTAAATGAATCCTTACTGAAACCTTCTACTACGTAGTTGCTTTCGGGATTAACATTAAGCAAAATATTCGTAATCGGTTGCTGACTAGCGCTATTGAAGACCAACGTGATGCTGCGGTCTTTTTGATCGTAGTGCAGTTCGGCAATCTCGCCGGCATCTGTTGTGAGCCAAAGATTCTCCTTGGCAAGGAACACGCGGCCTTTGGATGCTGTCGTTAGTGCAACTTTGACCAGCTGTTTTTCGGTTTTTAGATTACCGCTGAATGCCAGCCACCCAAATTCAGGGTGCTCCACTATATAGGTTCCCGAATTGACTGCATAGCCATAAAAACCGGTTCCGTAATCTCCGGAGATCCCGTCATTGGCCAAGGTGGATGGGTAGGAGTGGAATGCTCCGGGACCGAAGCCGTCGGCTGTGACATTGGCCAGCGCTCCCATCATGCCTGCATGTCCGATACGTAGCAAGTAGAAATCATCGGGATGGTCCCGATAAGCTGTCAGAACAGGTATGGAATTAAGCGCTGAACCGTAGTGATGTAGCTGACGCTCGATTCGTGAAAGCTTCCCACCATAAACAAAATCCCAGTAACGCCGCGCACTGCCGTTGTAACCCCAGTGTGGAACGGTAGGCATATAGGCGATAATAGCATTCAACGTCACCTGTGCTTTCTCATCAAAGCCAAAAAAGCGCGACCAAAGAAATACTTCTTCTTGACCCGTGGAATCCCAAGGCATTTCACTTCCGAACGGATAATTAAGAGTTTTCCAATGCTCTGCCCGCTTGCGCATAGCAGCTTCAAGGTTATTGGCCATCGTCGTCAATCCTTCTCGGCGAAGATCTTGTAAGACGATAAGGAAGATACTGCCTTCCATTTGGCCGAACTGGGCGTAGTAAGGTGCCTTTTCTACCATGGCGATACTCGTTTGGTAAGCCCGTTCGAGGTAAGTTTGCCAGCTTTCTTCATTCACTAAATTCGTATAGTTGCGGGCGAGTCTGTACATCACCCAGTGCGCTGCTGCCACATGAGGATAATTGTAGGAACGACCAATATCGTCGGCTTCTTTTTTCGGCCAGGCAGACCAGGTCTTCCAGTTTATGTCTGTACGATAGGTGCCAGCTGGCATGGAGTCGGGTTCATAATAAAATAGGCTTTTAACAACCCCATATTTTTTGTCTCCTTCTTTGTGCTGGATATGGCCATATAAGGTCTCATTGACAAATCGTTTCAATTTGGCTATTTCCTGTTGATCGGGCTGCAATGCTTGTTTCATCAGTGCGGCAAGCCAGCTTGCCGCTCCAGCTTCGTCACTGAGACCAGCAAACCAGGCACTTCTATTTTGGGTGATGGGCTGCTGTTCCTCATAGTCGTATGATATGACAGCCGGGGAGCGGCCGAAGGGATCTTTGTCATTCTCATACCATTGTTTTGTGGTAAGGAAATGGCCGAGATCCTGAACTACTTCTTTTTCGGACTTGATTACTTTGTATTGGACTGTCTGCGTAATACCGTCCCGATAGTTGATTGTTAGTCTTGCACGTCCCCAACGGTTGCCTTTCACTTCATATTCGGTCCATTGCTGCGGTGTGTTTCCTTTTTTTGTCAAGGTTAATGCTCCTTCGGGATAAACACTGATACTTTTAATAGCTTTGTTGTGCTTGATAAAAAGTTTGGCCGGATTGTTCATCGGAACAAGATAGCCAGGTACGCCAATAGCTACAGGCCTGTTGTTCTTCACTAATTCCGACTCTATTTCCCGGATACTTGGGGCAAGGACAAATTTCAAGGCAAAGGTCTTTGATTCATGTGGTTTCAAGAACGTAGAAGTCGGTGTATTCCATTGTTCTACACCTTTCCATTCAGTCTCGGCATGAGCCTTACTGTGGATCAGCCATTCATGAAACCCCTCAAAAGTAATACTTCGGGGAGTAGGGTCTGTATTAAGCGGATTGTAGGCTTCAAATCCTGCATTTTTATAGGGCAATACCAGCAAACTTGGACCGTTGCCGTGCAGGCGGTTGACTTGCAGATATCCGGCATCTTTACCGATGTAGGGGTCGAAAAAGACATTCTGGGCGTGTGCCTGATCGAGATTCTTCCAGTCCATGTTATTATTGAATGGGAGAGGGATACCCATTGATCCAATCTCGATCGCATAATCGTTGGGGTTTGTGAGTTCAAAACTCAAGATCAGATCACCATGGTCATCTTGCCAGTGACGGATCACTTTCAAAGGGATATGGTTAAGCGTGGGAGTGATATCTGCACTAGCGAGGTTGTTTTTCGCAGGAGGTATTGCGATGACATGCTTACGTTCGGCAGCTGATGAATAGGCCGTCCATGAGCTGTCTCCCTGACGACGCAAACGGATATTGATATCGCCGATATGAAAAAACTGATTGCGATCCCTTTTGTTTAGAAGTTCAACTGGCGTATAGTCAAAACCCTTTTCGCCGCTATTGGGTCGAAAGGAAGATAGTGTCTGCGATGCGTTGAGTATAGCCACATTGAGTTTTTTGAGGGTGAAGCTTTTTGCACCCTCTTCCAAGCCCAAAGTGGCTTGCTGTGCTTTTACTGCTTTCCATACCGGATGTTCATCCTGCTGGCTATACACGCTATTTGACAACTGTGTGCAGAAGAGCGCAAATAGGATCCAATAGCTTTTTTTTAGATTCATTTTAGATATTTTAGTAACCATTTTAAGACAGCGAAGGTCATTGCTCTTACAAAGATGGATGATTGTACCCTGTATTTATGGGTGAATTTTAACCTTAAATAGCCCATTCTTAACCGATTTGACTTCAAAATTTGGAATACCGCTGCTGATTTATAAATTTAATGTAAAATTGACATTTATCGTAGGTTTTATTCGTGATAAAATCGATTGGTTGAGCTGTCAATTTTTGAACCAATAAACTTTGCGTTATGAGGATGAATTCTTTCTATTTTACGGTGCTGGCTATAATGTACTGGTCGTTGGGCAACAAGACGTTCGCGCAGTCGTTACAACCTTGGCAGCAACCGAATGTGTTGAATCCGCTACTGCCTGGATATTTCGCTGATCCGACGATTAAGAAAATTGCTGATACCTATTATATTTTTGCGACGACTGATGGGAATGGCTGGGGTGCGGGCCCGTCACAAGTATGGACATCGCAGGATTTAAGAAACTGGAAGATTCAACCGATGAACTGGCCCAATACACATTGGTACTGGGCGCCGGATATGACACAGGGATACGATGGCCGTTATTACCTCTATTATAGTCAGCCTGTTGAAATTTTTGGGGCGGTGGGCGACAGCCCAACGGGACCCTGGAAACCTTTAGTGCCTGACGGCAAATCGATGATCCCAAATTATATGATTCCGGGCGTGATTACCCTAGACGGGCAAACCTTTCGAGATGACGATGGCCGTATCTATATGTATTGGGGAACCTGGGGTATCTATCCCGATCATGGATGCGCTGTAGGGATACTCAATAACGATATGAAAACTTTCGAAAAGACAGCGTTGATCCCCAATACCGTGGCGAAGGACTTTTTTGAGGCTCCTTATATGTTTAAACGTAAGGGCATCTATTATCTGATGTACTCTTCCGGGCATTGTGAAGATGATAGCTACCGCGTACAATACGTTAAAAGTAAAGCAGGCCCTATGGGACCTTTTGAATATCCCTCTACCAATCCCATTTTGATCACCAATGAGGATGGTAGCATTCATGGCCCAGGACATCATAGTGTGCTGGAGCTAGACAACCGTTATTTTATTGTTTATCACAGACACAATAATCCGCATTCGGGAGGTGGTTTCCACCGTCAGGTGGCGATGGACGAAATTTTCTTTACGCCAGAGGGGGATATCGTTCCGGTGCGGCCCACACATACTGGCGTGCAGGATGTACTACCTTCTCATGCAGAGCCGGTCGATTTGGCTTTTGGGAAAGCAGTGAGGGCATCCTCTTTCTACTCGATGGATTTTAGACCCTCTTTCGTGGTAGATAATAATAATGGAACATTATGGCGGGCCAAGAACAACGAAGGACCGGCTTGGGTAGAAGTAGACTTGGGTAAGGTGGTGGATATACAGACAATAGCCATTCAATTTGAGTACCCGACTTATGCCTATCAGTACCGATTGGAGACTTCTGTCGACGGAATAAGCTGGACAAGTTATGTGGATCGTTCGGATAACAGCCGTTGGGCAAGTCCTATCGTTGAACATGGTAAAGCTTTGGGGCGATATGTTAGACTGCACATACTGAATACGCAATTGAATGGCCTTCCTCGTGGTCTGTGGAATATGAAGGTTTATACACAGCAGCTCGCTCAGGAGACATTGTGGTCGCCACCACAACACATGCCTGCTAAAGAAGTAACGCGAGGTGATCTGATCCATATTGATGCAGCGGATTACGAGGAGGGGCAACATGTGAAAAGTATTAAAAATAAGGGTTTGATAGGGGGAGTGTTTAGTTCTGAACAGGCACTGGCCGTTAAAAATTATCAGGGAAAGCGAGCCTTTTTTTTTAATGGAACCACCGCGCTGCGATCGAGTTTTGCCGTACCGCAGTCGCTGGAAGGGAACAGCTCGTTTAGCCTTGCGCTGTGGGTAAATAATCCTACGGTCGAAAGATTTGAACAGCTGCTCGCCTGGTCGTCGGGATCGCAGGACCTCAGTAAGGCGCTATTTGGTTATGGCAGCGATCCAAAACAGGGTGCCATCATTCATGGATCGTGGCCTGATATGGGGTATTCGTCTGTTCCAGAGGCAAATGCCTGGCATCACATTGTATTCTCCTTCGATGGCTATCAAGAGTCTATTTATGTGGATGGAAAGCTGCAGCGTACGGAAAACAGAATGCTATTCGTTAATCCGGGAAGGTCTTTTGTTTTTGGGGCTTCAGACATACTCAATCAAAACTTTTCGGGTTATGTAGCGGGTTTGAAACTGTATAATACCGCCTTGGATGAGCAAGCAGTAGTCAAGTTGGCGAATGTTGACCCGAAATGGCAATTTTTTGCGCTGCAAAGTGATGATTTGAACTTGGGTAAGCTCACTACCTTACGAAACCAGGGAACAGCAGCAGACACGTTGGTAACGCTCCAGAATGCAGAAGTCGTTGTGAAGGGGAACAGACTGTCAATAAAAGGAAACACCTTTGAAAGTAAGGCTTTGACAGCGATATTGCAGGAAAAAAACTATGCTTTGGACTTCGACTGGTACGATGGTAATGCGTGGCAACATGCTGTGATTACAGCTGATAATGGGAAGAAGAAATTCTATCATAATGGTAAATTTGAACAGCTGGGTCATTCAGACAAACTGCTGCGGGTCATGAACAACGGTATCCAATTGACTTATCCCTTTCATTTCTTTCGTGCTTATCCACATCGCTTAACATCGGATGTAGTAAATAAAAGGTTCAGTCAGTGGAAGGAAGGGTTGGCTAATGGTTTGGAAGGGTATGTTCCAAAGGTACTTTCGCCACCGCACTTTATCAATGGCAATCAGGTCTTTGTGCAGGTGGAAAAACAGCAAGGGCTTTGGTATCTGTTTCGGGGAGAAGGTGAACTATCGGGCTGGAAACAAGAGCCCTACCATCTTTTTAAATCGTCCAAAATTGAGAACGCCATCGAAGTGTTTGCCAAAGATGTCTTTGGACATGTGAGCAAGCCCACCCGACTGTCTGTTCGGGAGCTAAAGCCTAACTTGCTCCAGTTCTCACAACTACAGGGGGATACAGCCAAAAGTAAGAAGATCCCTTTTTGGGATGGATATGAAGCTATTGGTTGGAATGACAGTACACAGACTGGGGTTTCTTGGCAGAACAGCAGCTGGAGAATACAGTCCAAAGACACCAAGTGGGGCGACAAATTACATCCCGGCCCTTTTCTTTATAAAGAGATGGAAGGTGATTATACTGTGGAAGTCAAGGTCAGCGATTTAGCGGGATTGGCTCGTGGGATACGCACATCAAACGAAGCCGGTATTATGATTCAACCGGCGGACAGAAAGGATGTTTACATCAATCATTGTATTTTAACGGGATGGAACCTCGGCAATCTTTCGCGAAGCATTGGACCGCAAATTTTTCAGGAAGACAATACGGGCACGGGAATCAATTTTTCGCCTTATCTTCAGGTTCAAAAGGTGGGTGATTATTTCTTTTTACGTTCCTCGAAAGATGGTTTGGATTGGAAGGATCTACCGGGCACACCATTTGTACGAAATGATCTGAATGGTAAAAAGCTGCGCGTTGGACTGTATCAAATTGCAGGTAACAATGCGTTGGGCTATGTCGTATTTGATGCATTCAGGATATGGAAATAAACCTATTTTTCATTTTTTTATGAAGCTGTCTCAAATTTATT
>NZ_DJAS01000006.1:0-24674 GCF_002429765.1 Sphingobacterium sp. UBA5996 | reverse complement strand
ACAAATAGCAGAGAAACAGCAAACAAATAGCAGAGAAACAGCAGACAAATAGCAGACGAATAGCAAAGTAATAGCGAACCAATACGCCAGCAATCCCAAAGAAAGATCAAATATCAAGACACCAGGAAAGAATACACCGTCACATAGGGGCAATGCTATGCTATCCATCAGGCAAGGATTAACACAAAATCGGTACAGAAACGGTAATATGAGATTTACTTTTTACGCGATCAATTCTGGTACCTGATCCTCCTTATAAAAGATTTCGTTCCATTGTGCCAACTGGCACATAATGGGGATTAAGGCTTTACCTTTTTCGGTCAAAGAATACTCGACACGTGGTGGCAGTTCCTTATATTCTTCTCTAAGAATAACACCATCCTCCTCCAATTCTTTTAATGAGCTGGTCAAAACCTTGCGTGAAATATTTTCTATAAGTGCATCGAGCTGACCAAATCGGGCTTTGCGGTCCCGCAGTGTATAAATAATGACAGGCTTCCACCTTGTGCCTAAAATTGCCATCGAGCGCTGCATTGCACAGGAACAACTTTTAAATTCAGTCCTTTTCATTTGATATTTTGAGAATAGTTACACAAAGGTAACTAGTTTATACTAATAATAGTTACAAATATACACTATTTAGAATATCTTTGTAAAGATTTATAATTTAAAACAAGAAAAATGAGCATACAAACACTTTTTAATCCATTTGAATATAAAAATTTAAAATTGAAAAACCGCTTTGTCATGGCACCAATGACGAGAGCATTTTCGTTGGACGGAATTCCCGATAGTGCCGTAGCTGGTTATTATGAGCGACGTGCTGCTGCTGATGTTGGACTAATCTTAACGGAAGGTACAGTAATCGAAAGACCTTCTTCAAAGAATTTAAAGGACATTCCCAACTTTTATGGTGAACAAGCACTTACTGGCTGGAAGAACATCGTCGAAGCTGTACATAACAAAGGTGGCAAAATAGCGCCTCAACTATGGCATGTCGGTTATACCCCAATGCAGTGGACGCCACCTTCAGCATTTGAGGGTCCGGATACAATGACATTGGCTGATATTGAATCAACAATACAAGCATACGCGGACGCCGCCAAGTCTGCAAAAGAGCTCGGTTTTGATGCTTTTGAAATTCATGCCGCCCATGGTTATTTGATTGATCAGTTTTTTTGGGAGGGAACGAACCATCGAACTGACGAATTTGGCGGCAAAACCATTAAGGAGCGGTCTAAATTTGCAGTTGAAGTCGTTAAAGCGATGCGAAAAGCCGTAGGGTCGGAATTTGTGATTATCCTGAGATTATCGCAATGGAAACAACAGGACTATACTGCCAAAATCGCACCGACGCCTGCTGCGATGGAAGATTGGATTTCACCATTAACGGATGCTGGTGTTGACATTTTTCATGGAAGTCAACGCCGCTATTGGGAAGCGGAGTTTGAAGATAGTGATTTAAATTTCGCCGGCTGGCTTAAAAAGATCTCAGGACAACCCACGATCACGGTTGGATCTGTAGGCCTTGATAAGGACTTTGGCGAAGTATTTACAAACTCCGAATTCAAATCTTCTCCTGCTTCGCTGGACGAATTGGTCCGTCGGTATGAACGTGGCGACTTTGACCTTGTCGCCGTGGGAAGGGCTCTCCTGCAAGATCCAAATTGGGTAAAGAAAGTTCAAGCCGAAAAATACAATGAACTTTCTACTTTTGAAGCTAAAAGTTTAGCTAGCCTGTCTTAACAGGAATCTCTAATAACCACTTCACAAAAATTGCGTTATTACATTATAAATGATAGGGGTGAAAAATTGATTTTTAATCATTACTTTGCCCCTATTCATTTATCGCGACAGTTTCAGCAACTTGGCTCCTTAAATGTATCTAGAAACTTCATTCAATGCATGTAACCAATACTAAAAAATGATAACAGATACCAAAATATATATCATTAGTGGATTAGGTGTAGAGTGGCTGGGCAATACATGAGATTCTCCGATGGAAAAACAGATTTATTCCAAGTAATTTAGTCCATATACATGGAGACAAAGACCGTATTATCCCGATCAAAAGTCTAAAGCCCAGTTTTGTGATTAAAGGCGCTGGTCATTTTATGACGGTCACACACGCTGGCGAAGTTGAAAAGCTTTTAAGAGAAATACTGATCTAATTGCTGGGCATTTACTAAAATCACCTTACCTGAGATTTTTGGTATATAAAATCCAAGGGATTCCAAATCGGAACCATTTATTCGCTATAAGGATAGCTATAAAGAAAAATTATTAAAATTAAGACCATACAACTATAAAACTGTTTAAAGCTTCTTTTTATTAAAACAATAATTGCAGAAAGACAGTTATTTTATTAATGCATCTGCCGGCTATGAAGTTTATAACATACCGTTTTGTAACGCTGAGGGAATAAAACTGTTTAACTTAACACAAGAACATGCGAAAAAGGCTTCTTTTTAGTTTTCTATTATTTCACATCTTTTTTCTAAACATGAAGGCTCAACTTAATAATTCAAAACAACCACAACTAGAGATTGCAGTGGATTTGGGACCATACCGTCCCATTGGTGTAAGCGTTACATCCAGCAACCGGCTATTTGTTTCTTTCCCGAAACAAACTAAACATTTCAAGTATGCACTGACCGAAATCATCAATGGAAAACCGACCCCTTATCCTGATGCTGAATGGAATAAAAAAGGAATTGAGAATTCCCACTTTGTTAATGTACAGGATATCTTTGTCGATGCCGATGACAATCTCTGGGTATTAGATTCTAAGCCATCATCTGCTGGATCAATTTTTGGTAATGATGAAAAACCAACCGAAGGACAGTTCAAATTATTGAAAATCGACACAAAGAAAGATCAAATTGAACGTATTTATAGTTTCGACGACCTTGATAAAACCAAATCGGGTCTAAATGATATGCGCATTGATAGGGAGAAAAATTTAGCTTACCTCTCCGACCCCGGTCAGGCGGCCATTATTGTTTTGGACCTCAAAACTGGAAATAGCAGGAAGGCTTTAGCTGGAAGCCATTTTACGCTCGCTGATCCCGAAGTGATTTTAAGATACGAAGGTAATGATATGCGTAATCTGAACGAAAAACCTTTTTCTTCCAATGTGAATGGCATCGCCTTAAGTCACGACTTTAGATATTTATACTTCAAGCCGATCAATCAAACTCATTTATACTGTATCGCGACAGAATTTTTGGCCGATTCTACGTTAACGAAACAAGATTTGGAGGCGAAAGTTGAAGACAAAGGAGAAGTAGGTATCACACATGGATTACTGTCAGATATAAACGGAAATATTTACCTAACTTCATCCATCGATTATAGTATAAAATATTTAAGTCCTAATGGAAAACTGCATACCCTAGTTCAAGACCCACGCATATTATGGCCTGATTCTATGGGGATCGGCGAAGATGGATATCTTTATTTCTCTTGCCCACAACTTTTTAAGGATCCACAATGGAACAAGGGAATCGACAAGGTTGAATTGCCTTATTATATCTTTAAAGTAAAACTACCTAACTCAAATAGTGAGTCTAACAACAAATAAAACGATTAAATACAACACATTATAGGATACTGCTGTTTACAGAAGTGATATACCATGCACCGTTAAATATAACGGTGCATGCGTTGCAACTATCCATATTCATACGAACTCTTCCCCCCATGAAGTTGAACGCATCACGCCCCAACATTATTGATCATCAAAACGCGAGAATAGGCAAAATCTAAGTCCCCAAAATTCAACCAGCAGATCACAATACGAATAAAATGGAGCTAAAAACAGCTTAAAGGATACGTTCATTCCATCAGCACCAACGCGTGTCTATCAAAAATATAAAATTTTTAGTAAAAATTTTTAAATACTAACATTATTAGTATATTTGGTTATCAGTTTTAGACGCGCCTTTTATGGAACAGATTGCAACATATGACAATAAGGATTTACACGTTGGTGACATCGTTCGCTTTCATACCCCCTACCCCGATGAAGACCCAAATACGATTTTCATCGTACTGTGGTCATACTACGATCCTGAAGGGAAATCATCCAGAGCTGAGGTTGTTAAATATGACCCAAGTTCTAAACACTCTTTAGTTATTCAGAAGTGGTTTATACGGGACCTAGAAAGAATCCCCGAAGTAAGCCCGGAATTACTAAAACAGATTAAGCTATTCATGCAAAATAAACTAGGCAACGCTATTATCAGCAAGTTAGTCATCTAACAGATTTTATAAATCAGATTAAAAAAATACATGGAAAACAAATTTAAAGAGAAAAGAGTAACAATATCTAATTCCGTTTGGTCCGACTGGCGCGAACAACTTAGAGAAAGTGAATTAGCCGGCTTACAGCAAAGGCTTGAAAAACTTGAAAAAGAAATGTTGCTTGATTGGCTACAGTGGAATAATCCTAAAGGAAACTATACAGATCGCAAATGCATTGAAAATGGAGTACAGCAAATCTCTAAAAGCAAGGCTATCGAATATATATACAAAGAAATCTTACGCATCCACATGAAAAGAAAATATAGTGCCCTTTCAAGCACGCATGCACAACTTATGTTCAACAACTAAAATTTGGAATAATGGAATCTTTTATCAAACACATCATCGATCTCCAGCTGCCAAAAATTATAGCAATGGAATCGAATCGAAATGATTGGCGTTATCAGCTTTTAGGATTGAAGGATAAAATGCTCTTTGATAAATTAAAGTTGATGACTAGACAAGAATTACTTGGCTGGCTTCAATGGTACGATAACACTGGAACTTTCTTCGATCATGACTGCATACGGAGGGGTATCCCATTATTGACGAAAGTTCAGGCATTAGCAGCAGTTTACCAGCGAATTATGCGTGGGCATGAAGGCTGGGATGGTTATATGGGAACGGAATATATACGTAATCAAATCTTTTAAAGTGACGATAGCTTTAAATCGAAAATGCTTTGCCTACTGTGATATATTTAGCTAATGTATTCAGGTTTTCAATTGCTGCTCCAATGGTATTATTAAAATAAGTATATACCTCTTTTTCCTCTGCAATCCAACCATTTATATAGGTACTATATTCCTTCAATACACTGTCCGAATAGCTTCCCCTATAATCACCATCTGGCCCATGGAAGCGCATATAGATAATCTTTGTGTCGGTATATTGAAGACGCATTCCAAGAGTATCCTTATCATGGATCACCAAATGCATTCCATATGATTTTAAAAGAATCAGAGTTTCTTCCCTATACCAAGAGTCATTTCTAAATTCTACGCATACCTGCCAGGCCTCACTTCTCTTATCCTGACTGATGCAGTCCAATAGTTCAGTAAGCTTTCCAATGGAAGTAAATTTACATGATGGCGGTAATTGTATAAGCAGACATCCTTTCTTTTGACTGACGGCATCAATAACGGAGAGAAATCTTACTACATCTTGTGCATCAAACCCGAGTTCCTTTTGATGCGTAATTCCTTTCCAAAGCTTAAAAGTAAATCGAAAGCTGTCGGCTGTTTCTTCGGACCATCTTCGAACAGTTTCTTCACGGGGAATTTTATAGAAAGAACTGTTCACTTCCAAAGAATTAAATAATAAGCTGTATACAGCAAGTCGGTTCTTCCCCTCTAAATGCTCGGGATAAAAACTTCTATTTTTATAAGGCAAAAGAATACCACTTGTTCCAGAAAAATAAGAGTGTTCCATATCGTTATAACAATTGAACTGTATACAATGGTTCATTTTTCCGTCAAAAAAGATTCACGTTTTTACATAAAAAGTAATTGAATTGCATATAAAAAACAATTTACTTAAGTTTGGGTAACGGGATATTTAACAGCCGCTCTTTTCAGGCACCTCTTTTTCCTGCTTACAGGATGATAAATCAAGCATACCATCTCAATGAAGAAAAAATCTTATCTAATTAGTTTCATGATTATGGCCGTTTTGAGCAGCTGTAATGAAAATAACCACAATAGCACCAATACCACTTCAAATTCCCAATCTGGACAGCCCGAGGAAAGTCCAACATTTACCTTTGACAGTATCAAACAGCACTATGCACTGGGAGAAGATCTGGTTTTAAAAATAAACCATGAGAAGAAGCAGAAATTAGACACTGTGGTCTATTACATCAACAATAAACAAATTGGACAAGTAAGTGGCAATGAGTCTTTCAAATATGCTTTAAAACATGAAAAACTTGGCAAACAGATTGTTAAAGCAGTCGTGTTTAGTGATGGAAAACAAGAAGAAAATACAGTAAGTATAGATTTATTCGCTTCTACTCCTCCTCGCTTGCTCCAGTATAGCATTGTAAATATTTATCCACATGATATTAAAGCTTATACTCAAGGCTTAGAGTTTTATGGTGATAATCTGATCGAAAGCACGGGAAATGGTATTGGCCCAAGTGGAAATAAAGGTAAATCGAGCATTCGCATTACAAATCCTAAAAGTGGTGCGCCCATTAAGAAAATTGAATTGGATGATTCAATTTTTGGCGAAGGCGCCACTGTCCTGAATGGGAAATTGTATCAATTGACCTATAAGAATAATATAGCCTATGTATACGATATAAACACCTTAGCCGTTATTAGTACACTACCTTACTTTCAGCCAATGGAAGGTTGGGGATTGACTTCTGACGGTAAAAACCTATACATGTCCAATGGTTCGGATTACATTTATACACTCCATCCACATGACTTCTCAAAATTGGACTATATTCGTGCCGCGACGAACACAGCTATGATCGATCAAATCAATGAAATGGAATGGGTAAAGGGAAAAATCTATGCAAATTTCTTTATGGAAGATGTCATTGGACGGATCGACCCTATGACAGGTACTGTGGAGGCATTGGTGGATCTTTCCAAATTACGTGAAAATGTAACGCAACATGTCGATTTGGATGTACTCAATGGTATCGCCTACAATCGAAAATCGAACACCTTCTTTGTGACTGGCAAAAATTGGGATAAAATGTTTGAGATTAAGCTGATCGAATAGCTTTATCCCAAATGAGGAAAAAATATGGTATTATCGAATCATCTGACCTATGACTTCTCGCGTTAGGGCAACTCCTTCATTTTATTAAATCCTTCCGTTACCATTGGAACAATTTGTGGGGCGAATAGCTGAGATAAAATAGGCGTTTCGTGGTTATCTTTAGCACCAGTCCATTGTGCATATTTATTAGCTAAGAAATCCAATCGCTGTACAGAGGATAATTCAGGCAACGTGTAGTAGATACTCTTTTCACCTTCTTTTCCTTCCATTTGTACATATCTCCCCCTTGTAACGTTCAGGTAATTCCGTTTTTCAAAATCACGTAAGAAAGATTCATCTTCATCAGCACTATCCCATTTCGGATCACGTGGACAACAGACGGATCCATAACTTTCCTTCCTATAAACTGTCAGCATATTTTTAGGAGATACGGGTTTAAAGAAATCAAAGCCCGGATTGTCGTCACCTGAACGACGAATACTATCAACCCTAACCACACCGTCCTGTCTATTTATCAAATAATAAAAATTGGTCGTCGTCGGTTCTATACACATACCTTGTTTTGACGCCTGTTCAGCGATCTGATCATAAAATGCCCAATCTGGTACAATCAACACAAATTGTTGAAGATCGGGATAAAATTCATTTGCTCTTTTAAATAACTCCACTGGAATTCTAGCGTTCAAAAAGAAAATATAGGTAGAATCTGGAAGGATCTGCAAAGGAAGATCTATTAAATAACTCCCCTTTTTTTGGGTCACAAAACCATTGTCTATCATTACAACCTGACGAAAATATTCACGATACCAATCGGGATTCACTTCATCCGATCTCGTTGTATCCGCAAGTGAGTGTGGTGTTGGCGACGGTTTTATCAATGACTGCTGTCCCGTTATTTTACTCTTACAGGATGATGCCATCATTGATAAAATGATGAGCAAATACCACATATTTCTTTGTTTTATCATCGCAACATTAAGTTAAATATTTTACACTATTTTCCTGTCAAATCTCTATCCAAATGGATTCAAGAGAGACAATTGATCTTTGAGCAGACTTCTCCTCCCGTATTTAATCGATAATCACCATTTCATCGACGATCTGAACCTCGTAAAAACCATAGCTACCTTTTTACCGCTTTTACTGCTTACAAACTCATCTGCACCGATTCTTATGCCCAAAATATCATTGTCAAAGCGCGTGCCGCATTCAATTATTGGCTATTTATTGACATCACGATCGCCATCCACCATGACCGGCTGCTTTACTGAATAACAATTTAGCGTATCAATCTTATTCTGCAAATAACATATTTTTAAAATTTTACTTCCTTGGCACTTTATATTCGCCATGTCTATTTTAAGATTCGCAGCCGATTAAATAATCCTTACGAATCAGATGGCGATATCTTATTTTATGCAACTTTGAAATAAAACAGCCCCATCATTTCGCTTTAAAATGACCAAACTCCCAAAATTTCTTTAACATTTTCATAAAAAGCGTTGAATCTATCAATATTTACACGACATTTAACATAAAACACTTTGTTTCTTAAAAAGAATTACAGAAATTAGAGGTATAAACCGAAGAAATTATGAATAATAGACCTTTAAACGGAATGACTATCGAAGAGTTGCATAACAATAGAAAAACTACACTTGTAGTCACTTGGATGCTAACCATTATGCTCTTTATCTTATTGGGAATGGGAATATATACATCAATCGCTAAAGGGTTTAGTGCACTAATGGCCATTCCCTTTGCTTTATCCCCAATTGCAATTCTCAATTTCAAAAGAGTAAAAGAAATCAATGAAGAGCTCAAAATAAGAGAAGCTCACTAAAATAATAATGAAACAGCTTACGTTATTTATCCTGTTTATATTCGCTTCGGGTACATTATTTGGTCAGGAGATAAGTAAATCAACGACACAGACTATTACGCAATCGGGAATAGGCCTTGGATCAGTCATTGCCGTCGTCACTTCTTGGGACCGTAATAGATCAATACTTTTAGCTTTAATTCACGGAATACTCGGATGGTTATATGTCATCTATTTTGCATTTACTCGTAGTGAATAAAGATTTACAATCAAACATGCAGCTCCATGCTTACTTCCAATACAGATTTTGTCATTGAGGAAATCAAAGAATCTAGTGACATCTTAATCAACGAACTTACAAACTTAACTTTAAACATTGTTCAAGGAGGCGCCTCTGTCGGTTTTATGGACGACTTGACGGTTGAACAGGCAAACAGATTTTGGACCGAAGTGCTGGATAAGGTCAAACAGCATAAAACTGTATTAATTGTTGCCAAAAATAACGTGACAAATCAGATCACAGGAACAGTTCAATTGCAAACGAATCTTCCTTCTAATCAAGCACATCGTGCAGACGTTGCAAAAATGTTAGTTCATTCTGACTTTCGGAGAATGGGCATTGCACAGAAATTGCTTCAGCGAATTGAAAAGATAGCCATTGCTCTAAATAAGACACTCATGGTACTCGACACGGTAACGGATAGCCCTGCATATTTTATGTACCAAAAATATGGCTGGACTATTGTCGGCGATATTCCCAATTACGCACTTCTTCCCAATGGTTTGCCATGTAGCACAACCTACTTTTACAAAAGCCTGAATAATCCGGCCTAGCAAACAAACAGCCTCCAAATTCATTAACTATTCATTTGGAGGCTGCGCTTAAAAAGATCTATGTAAATAGGAATAGTGCTACTTATTTTTGTACCACACCGGTCCTGGTCTCTCGCCCATTTCAAACACTAATGTAGCACCAGACATAATCTGTTCGTGTGTAATATAACTTGTTTCAAGAGGTTTACGGTTAAGGGTAACCGCTTGAATATAAATATTGGATTTGCCCACCTGATTAGCTTTCACAGTAAATTTCTTTCCATTGGAAAGCTTCAATTCGGCTTTTTCAAACAGAGGCGTGCCGATTTCATATTTTCCACTGATAGGATCTACCGGATAAAAACCCAATGAGCTGAATACATACCAAGCTGACATCTGCCCACAATCATCATTTCCACTCAATCCAGCAGGTGTATTTAAATAAAGTTTATTCATAACCTCTGCAGCATATTGCTGTGTTTTCCAAGGCTGTCCAACGGCATTAAATAAATAGAGGGCATGGTGGCTTGGTTCATTACCATGCGCATATTGACCAATCATTCCTGTGCTAAAAATTGGAAGTTTACTGGTATCCGAAGGATGAAATGTGAACATACTATCCAACTTCTGGGCGAAACGTTGGGTCCCACCAACAAGTTTAATCAATCCAGGGATATCATGTTGGACAGACCAGAAATATTGCCAAGCATTACTCTCACAGATGTGTGCACTATAGTCCTCGGGATCAAATGGGGTAATAAATTTACCTCTACTATCCCGGGGTTGCATAAATGAAGTCGACGGATTATACACATTTTTGTAGTTCTGCGCTCTAGCCAAAAATGTTCCTGCAATCTCTTTCTTTCCCATCTTATCTGCCATCATGGCGATACAGTGATCATCATATGCATATTCAAGTGTCCTTGATAGTGACCAGTTTTCAGCATTATACTCATCCTTGACATCATAAGGTACATAGCCCAATTTTTTATACAGTCCTATGCCTCTATAATTGTCGATATTTGCTGTCGCAACGCAGGCTTCTAATGCTTTTGAAACGTCAAAATCACCGATTCCTTTTAAATATGCATCTACAATTACAGGAATTGCATGATTCCCGATCATCATATCAGTTTCACTTCCATAAATATTCCATACTGGCAGTCGGCCATTTTGTTCATAAAAAGCGATAAACGACTTAATCATATCGTTTACACGATTAGGATCAATATAAGTAAATAAGGGATGGGAAGCTCTATAGGTGTCCCAAAGAGAAAACGTGCTGTAGTTGGTCCATCCTTCAGCCTGATGTATTTTTCGGTCAGCCCCCATATAACCACCATCAACATCACTAAAAATCGTCGGTGCAAGCATGGAATGATATAACGCTGTATAGAATTTGATCTGCTCTTCTCTGTTTTTGGTTTCGATGGCTACCCTGCCCAATTCCTTGTTCCAATTTTGCTCTGCCTCTTTCAAATAATAGTCAAAATCATCTTTTGGAACTTCTGCTTTCAAATTTTTGGACGCACCTTCCATGCTTACACCCGAAAGTGCTGTGCTGAGCGTTACCTGTTCTCCATCGGCAGTTTTAAAATCAAATCGGGCTTTATATGCTGTACCAATTCGCATTGCTTTCTTGGCTGTTGAATCGGCTCGTGATAATATTTCCGTACTGTCAATATGAACAGCTCTAAAAGGCTTGGAAAAACGAGTTTCAAAATAAACACGTTGTCCTCTGGCCCAACCTTCAGAAAAACGGTAGCCCCGAATAGTCACAGAATCTACCACTTCGATGCGTGAATCTGTAGTCGCATCCCAGTTCATTGCTTTCTTTAAATCTAAAAATACGGCAGATTCTGCCTTTGGAAAAGTATAGCGCTGAATGCCACACCGTGCTGTTGCCGTCAGCTCTACATTGATATCATAATCAAGTAGTTTCACCTGATAATATCCTGCATGTGCTTTTTCGTCTTTATGTGAAAACTTAGAATGTATACCAAGAGGAGCTTCCGCTTCGTGGTAGGGCAATGTTACCGGCATAAAAGATATATCGTATAAGTCACCCGCCCCCGTACCGCTTAAATGTGTATGGCTAAAGCCAGAAATTGTACTGTCGGGATAAAAGTATCCGGAAATACGATCCCAGCCAGGCAGCCCGTTATCTGGACTTAGCTGTACCATCCCAAAGGGCAATTGTGCACCTGGATATGTATTTCCGGTAAAGTCCGTTCCGATAAAAGGGTTTACATCCGTTGCATAAAAACTTTTATCAGAGCTTTTTAGTGAAGCACAACCAATTAAAGACAATAGGCCTGCGCAAACCGCATAATTAATATATTTCATTGTGTAAATCAGTTTTCAATTTAGTTGGCTTATCTATCTATTTCCAGTAACTATTAGAATATCCTTGCTATTGACTAAAGTCTGGTGACTGATTTTAAATCCATTGAATGGTTTTCCGTCGATAACTATTTTTTTGATATATTCACCACTACCCTGTTTTTGGCGTCTTATGGTTACTTTATCGGCATTTGGATAGAATTTCTTATCGAGCTGAATAGTTACCTTATCAAACACAGGGGTTACAACGGTGTAATCTGGTCTACCCGGGCAGAAAGGATAAATTCCGATCATGTTCATGAGTGCCCATGTAGACATCGTACCGGTGTCATCATTACCAGGTATACCGCCGGGGCTATTGGTAAAATGTTTTTCAAGTATTTCTTTAACTAACTTTTGGGTGCGCCATTCTTCGCCTTTAATTTCTGAGAACACGTGTGGATACAGCATATCCGGTTCGTTTGTCACGTCAAAATATCCCTTATCGAACGTTGCCTTAAGCCGATCTACAAATTTTTGCTTTCCGCCCATCAATTTCACCAAACCAGGAATATCAAACGGGATTGCAAAACTATAGTTCCAAGCATTACCTTCATGGAAACCATGATTAGGTTCAAAATTGGCGCCCATCAATGGGCTAAATGGACTTAAAAACTCGCCGTTAGGAAGAATAGGTCTGAAAGTCCCATACTCCGAAGAATAATAATGTTTATATCCTTGTGCTCGCTTAGCAAAAAGCTGAGCATCTTTGGTTTTCCCCAATGATCCGGCCAACTGCGCTAAATTCCAATCAGCAACATAATATTCTATCGCATGAGATACGGAATTATCAAATGAATCGCGCAACGGAACATATCCATACTTCACATAATCCGCATTGTCAGGCCTAATTTTATTTGTTGAGTCAGTTGTAGTGGCAGATTTCAAAAATGCCTCGTAAGCTGTATTAATATCAAAATCCCGAATACCTTTCATCCAGGCATCAACGATCACAGGAACTGCGGGATCGCCATCCATCGTATAGCTTTCTCGGCTATACAATTCCCATTTGGGCATCCAGCCGTTTTCGTTATACATATCGATCATGGAACGTATCATACCAACCTGCTTATCCGGATAAACCAACGACATAAGCGGCTGTACATTTCTATAGGTATCCCATAGTGAAAACACCGTATAACGATTATGATCTGCTACCAGAGTCTTCCTGCTTTCCATGGCGGGATACTCGCCATTCACATCCTGTAAAACATTAGGATGAATCATGGCATGGTATAGTGCTGTATAGAATACTGTTTTCTGATCTTCCGTTCCACCCTCTACTTGTATCTTCGACAAGGCATTATTCCATTGCAAAGAAGCCTGCTGATGCGTTTTCTCAAATTCGAAATCAGCCTGCTCAGCTTCCAGATTTTTACGGGCATTATCGACGCTCACAAACGACACGGCAAGCTGAACTTCTAAACTTTCATTCTCTTGCACATCAAAGCTAAAAAATGCACCAAGATCATCTCCAGAAAGCTGATCTGTATAGTCTGTGAAAATTTTATATTTTCCAGCATCCTTATTCCAGTCATTTTCCCATTTTTCTCCCGCACGCTGAAATTTCCAGTAACCTCTTTTCGCGGGCTTTTTATTGACACGCATGACAAAGAAAATTGGGTAAACAGCCTGATTATTACTATAACAAAAAGAACCCAACAACTTAGACCCTTCTATTTCAGTATCACTCACATAACGAACCGTTGCTCCCGTTTCATTTGTTAAACCTTCGCCCAAATTAAGCAGGATATTTGCCTGTCCTTTTGGAAAAGTAAATTTAGAAACACCTACACGGGTTGTTGCTGAAACTTCCGTTTTAATGCCATATTTCTTCAATACGTTGCTGTAATAGCCTGGATGGGCAACCTCCTCCGTATAGGTACTCCCATATTGATGATAATCAACCTCCAGTTTTCCTGAGGTTGGCATTAACAACAAACTTCCCATATCTGGGCACCCTACTCCACTTAAATTGACATGTGAAAAACCTGTAAAATAACTATTACTATGTTCATAGGGAGTAGACCACCATCTTGCATCCTTATCCAATGTGTTAAGGGATGATCCCATTACATTAAAAGGGGAAACATTCATCAAACCGTTGGGCACCTGAGCTCCCGGATTAGTAGTTCCATAATTGCTGGTACCTATAAACGGGTTTACATAGTGTACAGGAAGTTTTTGGGCAGAAACATGCTGCCATAGGAATAATCCTAAAAATAAAAAATGAATAAATTTGATCATATAATCTTGATAGACGGCTTTGCAAATCGCTTTCGTTGAAGCAAACACCATAGGCCGCGCATTTTAGCGTGTACCTACAATACTACAGATAATCAGAAAGATTTACAAATCTTAATGACCGTTATATCGATGATTTTACGTTTGTTAATAGGTTTTAGCATGATTAAAATAAAAACATCAAGCAAAGCTATTCATTCCCGTCAATAACAATAAAAAACCTGAAGCGGGGAACTTCAGATTTTTACTAACTAACCAATTATTAACCTAAATTATGAAACTACTATTATAACGCCATACATAATAGTTTGTTATCTGGCTGCCATGGTTTAACTAAACTTTAACAAATCGGGGGTTATACCGCTATCAGCCTCCACACAATTAAGTCAATCTGCACTCGCCATTGAAAGGTATTTGCTTATTGAAATAATGCCAACTGTTAATTGGGTATAACTCCTTTTTCTAAGGTAAGCTCCTCCTTTTTAAAATGAAGAAGCTCCAACTTAAAAACACGTTAAAGAATTTTTATTTCATTCCTTGCAGTTATATAAATATTTTAAAAGTGGACTTCTTATATCATCAATCAATTTTCCTCTTCCTTCGGCATGTATTTTACAATGAACCAACTCAACCTATCAGATGCCTAATAATCATTTGCTTATGGTATTGCTAAATTTCAAAAGATAATCTAAAAATCGAGATAGGTGTAGGAATCAAAAAAACAAAGTTTATTATTAAAATCTGTGAAAGACTCGGGAATAACGAAAATTACTATTGGCTATTCGAATCCAATAAGTTATATTTATACAATTATTTGCTTTAAAACTATTAAAGATAATAGTATTTTTTTTGTATTATCATAATAAACGATATTCTACCCTTTTGTGTAGAAACTTGTTTCATTGCTGGATAACGATTTAATGTTTTGAACAGGTTTGGATATTACTTTGACGATGATTAAAAAAATAAGGATAGGAATATAAAAAGGCCTATTTCCAGCGTTTCAATTTAGATTACGCCGTTATTTTTGTAATTTACACGCCATAACAACATCGAATTACGTGCTATTCAAAAGCGATTACGGATCATCTTTCCACTTTATACTATGAAAATTAAGATTGAAGATTTTTTCAAGCCGATACAAGTAAAAGACGACTTTAGCAAAGATGATTATGAGATCGTCGAAGCCTTTATTAATTTTGCAAAATCCCTAAGCAGATTAACCTATCAAAGTATATATTTAATTGATTATTCAAAGAAAAGCTTTTTATTTGTTTCTGATAATCCTATCTTTCTATGTGGAAGCACCCCTACGGAAGTAATGCAGCGAGGCTATTATCACTATGTTAATAATGTACCTGAGAGCGATTTACATTTATTAAAAAAGATTAATGATATCGGTTTCGATTTTTTCGGAAATTTAGATGCCGAAGACCGCCTTAAATTCTCGATATCTTACGATTTCCATTTAAAACAACCCGGTAATAAACCTCTTTTAGTCAACCATAAACTAAAGCCTTTACTTTTGGATAAGTTTTCCAATCCTTGGATCGCACTTTGCCTCGTTTCGATTTCTTCCCACGCAAATTCGGGAAATATTCGATTTAAATCTGATGAAGATGGACGACAGTTTGAGTATGATTTGGATAAAGACCTTTGGGTGGAAACTGCTCGTATTAAATTAAAACCCCGCGAAAAAGATATTCTTCTCTTTTCGGCCCAAGGTCTTACGATGGATCAAATAGCCAATCGGCTATATGTATCAATTGATACAGTGAAATTCCATAAAAAACAGATATTTTCAAAATTAAAAGTGAAAAGTATAACAGAAGCTACAGCATTAGCTATTGAATTATCGCTTTTTTGATTTTACTTGTTTTTTTTTTGATATAAAAGCATCTGGTCAGACATTTCAACAAATTTTTGGATATCCATATTATTTTCTTTGCTAAACTGGGAATACTTATTCTTTTCTACAAAAGCTTCCAGCCATTCCGATTTAATATAGATTGGTAGCGTCTCAGAGTACAAATAAATAATTGGGTCTGCAAGCTGATAAGATTCGATTTCCAATTTCCGAAGTGTATTGACTACTTTGCGATCGCATTCGGCTATGACTAACCCGTTACCAAGCTTATATGGGGCATAAAAGGCATCAAAAAGCATTTTTTTTAGAATATTGATCCTATTACCTATTATCTTTCCAGAAATAACAAAACGTCCGATATGCCAAAAATTAGTTACATTTGGGATTAACAAACTTTCCGTAGTGATAAAAAATAATTTTTGAATTGGCAAACTTGTTTCCTTATCCCAAAATGTAATTCTAATAGATGCCTGAATACTGTGATCAAGCTTACTTCGAAGAACATAGTAAATAGAACAATCAAAAAACGTGTAATCCTCTGCTATTAGTGACTCAAAGTCAGACATATAATCCTCTTCAGAGTAACTAGCTAGTTTATAATGCTCCTTGGTCGTTACTAGATAAAAATGTATAAGTTCAGAAAGTTCGTTCTTATTAAGCTTGGTGAAGTAATAATTTTCAGGCGTCCAGTTCATGAAGATGTTATTCGATATGCGATTATAAAAATAAATACTTTTCGTTTAAATTCCCACAGCAGCAAATTTACTAAACACGCGTTTTATTGAACGAATGTTTTTTTCAATTATATTAAGTTTACCTCATTATTGATAAATAATAGGAATCCGGGAAGAATTTAATTGGTTTTGTGGTTGCCAAATTAAACACTACTTGACTGACCATCCCAGCCACCAGGTATAAACCTATTGATAGCTGTGGCGGAGGAGAAGTCAATGCTATTTTACCATATTCTGCCAAAAACTCCTCAAACCATTTCGTCTCAATATCTTTTGCTTTTAAGCTATCCACAATAAATTTACCGACATTTAATTCAAAAGTCTGATGTGCTTTTTCCAACGACTGCAGATTAAGGCCTTCAGGCGGAAGAACAGTTAAAAATCCTGCCCAACCTAAATTATATGGATGTACTACTGGTATATTTCTTTTGGCCATATATTGGTCAAAAACAAAAGGGATATCAGAAGAAAAATCCAGCGCATTAATGGCAACCTTGAAATTGAGATCGATTTCATGCAAGTTGTCCTGATTAATAAATTCAGGAAACACGGTTATATTGGCTTTTGGATTAATTGCATACAAACGATCCCGTAAGGCTATTACTTTCTTCACACCAATATCCTTATTTGTGTAATTTTGACGGTTTAAGTTTGTCAATTCCACAACATCTCCATCAGCAATTGTTAAATTTTCGAAACCCATGCGTAATAAGCATTCTGCGATATAACTTCCTATTCCACACCCCCCGATTAATACATGAAAATTTTTGATACGTTGTTGATCCTCTTCTTTAATGTGTATGTTATTCCGAATATACCTCAAATCCATAGCTAATAATTCAATAATTTTGTATCACATAAAGATAGAATTATAATTTATAATATTTTATTAAAGAAATTGCTTAGCAATTTCTTTAATAAAAACTTCGTTCCAAATTCGTGGAGTTTGTCGTTATTTTTAAATATAAATCACTGAAAATGAAAAGTTAAATGAATACCTTTAATAATATCAACTTATAAAAAATGGATAATACAAGAATATATCGCATGACATTTGCCGGCGTATATCCGCTTTATATACAAAAGGCTGAAAGAAAAGGACGCACCAAAGAGGAGGTCGACGAAATTATATTTTGGTTAACCGGTTATAATCCTGTATCGATAAAGCGGCTAATTGCGGATAAAACTGACTTTGAACACTTCTTTGAACATGCGCCATGTTTAAACCCGAATTTATCGAAGATTAAGGGTGTCATCTGTGGCTATTGGATTGAAGAGATTGAAGACCCGTTGGTTCAAAAAGTTCGTTATCTCGATAAATTAATTGATGAATTAGCTAAAGGTAAACCCATGGAAAAAATTTTAAGAAAATAATTTTTATACCACTACCTTTGGAATATTATTTAGACACCACTTCTAAATGAAGCAATGAGTAATATTTCAAAACCGTGGTGCGCTAAATTTTATATAAATTGATCATGGAAAAACAGATAAATGCAGGTGAATTTGTAGATCGTTTTATGACTGGTAGTCTGGAGCATCTCCGCTATCAACAATCACCGATCAAGATATTTCAGCTAAGTGAAATTGCACCTTATATTAAATTTCCAACGCCACCTATTTTCTTGGGTTACAACCTCCTTGTTCATATTACCGAAGGATATTTTAAACATCAGATTGGCGCCAAAGAATATGTTGTACAGGCTCCCGCAATTCTTATTAGCAATTACGGCAATATCTCAACTATAAAGTCTGTTGATAAATCTGCGAAAGGACATTGCGTTTTGATTAACGACAATGCGATGACGTCCATTTTCAGGGAACAGGAGATTTTGAATATCTTTAATATTTCACCATTACTTAATTTAACAGTACAAGATAGTATCGATCTACAGGAACTTTTTAGACTGCTGTATGACGAACTGCTTTCAGAATTACCTTATAAAGAATTGTTTGAAAATTTATTAAAATCGGCAATTCTAAAAATCATCAAACTTTCTTCCTCTAATCAAGCGCTCAATCGGAGGCAGGAAATTGCAATGATGTTCAAACAACTTGTACACAAAAATTTCAAAAAGCAAAAAAGTATCGCATTTTATGCGGACAAACTCGCAGTATCTACAAACTACCTTAATCGCTGTGTATTTTCGGTTTTCAAAAAATCTTCCAAAGAACTCATTCTTGAAGTGCTGATTATGCACAGTCAATTTTTATTATTTGAATCCACCAAAAGCATTGCGGATATCTGTTATGAATTGGATTTTTCTGATCCTTCTTATTTCTCACGCCTTTTCAAAAAAATTGTTGGTGTTTCTCCTACTTCTTATCGAAACAGAGCGACTTAGATTTTCAATATGCACGATTTGTCCTATCTTTTATACGCAAGTACACAAGCGAATCAAATTGATTGCAGTTAATTTTGTGTGAGTGATTGCAGCAAAAGAGAAGTTTAGTTCAGTAGATACTCTTTCTTCTTTTTGTTTCGATCGACATTGGTCCATCATTTGATTTTATATTTTAAAGATGCTTAAGGTTTCAGAACACAACAATATAACCCAAGATTTCAATTTGTTTATTGCGGATTTCAAAACGAGGCTATCAAGCTTATTCCATAAAGAATATGATTACAACTCGATCAGTCTAACGCGCGGGCTACCGCCTGAGTTTTTGGCTGAAATCATGAAAATGCAGCCCTTATCGGTTGCTATCCCCGAACATCACGGTGGTCGAGGCCTTCATGTAAAAGAATGTCTGGGTGTGCTTGCAGCCGCTTCTTATGAGTCATTGTCGCTATCTCTGATCTTCGGTATTAACATTGCTTTATTTTTGGAGCCTTTCGCTAAATATGGCGACACATTACTTCAGGAGAAGGTATTCCATCAATTTTTGGAAAATCAAGCCATGGGAGGACTAATGATTACCGAACAAGCTTACGGCAGTGACGCACTCAATATGCGAACATCTTATCAACAAAAGGATGATAAGTATTTTATAAAGGGTGAAAAACACTGGCAGGGTCTTACTGGTGCGGCAGATTTTTGGCTCGTGACTGCACGTAAGAAAAATGAAAATGGAGAACTGGTAAGGGATATAGATTTTTTTGTAACGGAGAATGCTTCGGAAGAACAAAAGATAGTGGTCACAAAAAAATACAATAGCCTTGGCCTATACGCAATCCCCTACGGTGTTAATGACATCGACATCAATGTTCCTACGAATCACAAACTAAATCCTGAGAGCACAGGGATTAAATTGATGTTGGATACGCTTCACCGCAGCAGACTGCAATTCCCAGGCATGGGTATGGGCTTTATAAAACGCATGTTGGATGAAGCCATGAAGCATTGCTCAGAACGTCGCGTCGCGGGTATTAGTTTAAATGAATTAGACTCAGTTAAGTTTCAGTTGTCGCGCATACAGGCGGCCTTTACATTGTGTTCGGCAATGTGTTCATATAGCGTATCGATCAGTTCCATCAATAACGACCTTTCCGCTCATGGTGTAGATGCCAATAGTGTGAAAGCGTTTGTGACAGACTTAATGCATGAAGCTGCACAAATTTGTGTGCAATTATCAGGCGCAAATGGTTACAGATTGGACCATGTTGCAGGCCGTGGCCTCATTGACAGCAGACCTTTCCAAATCTTTGAAGGATCAAATGAGATGCTTTATTCGCAAGTCGCCGAAGCCATAGGTAAACTTATGCGTAAAACTAAAGAAAGTAATTTATTGTCTTTCTTAAAAAAATATAGCGGAACTGAATTCGCGGCACCATTTTTCTCATCAATTTTAAATTTTGATTTCCCCCTCCAGGCAAAACAGCGTGAACTGGTGACCCTTGGAAAGATAATCGCCCGCGTCATTTGTTTTCAATATGTTTTACAGATTAACAATGCAGGTTTCAATGATAAGATGACAGAAATAACACGTCAGCATGTTAGCATGGATATTTATATGTTTGTAGGCCAATTATCAAATAATAATAATGCGGAACCCCTGTTGAACTATGACGATAACACAGATTGGATGAAGTTCACTTCTTAATCAAGGGCTGTGCTAACTAAATCAACCGTTTTTAGCGAGATCAAGTAAATTGCATGAAGCCACTTTCTAAAAAGTGGCTTCATGCGTTATATCGCTGAAATATCCCATTCCCAAACACTGTGGTAATGTCCAATCGCTTCGGTATAGGCGATAAATTCGCGATAGAAAGGATGTGAACCAATTGTGGCACTATCCCCTATTACCACCAGTTTCTTCTTCGCCCTAGTCATTGCAACATTCATCCGACGCACATCAGACAAAAAACCAATCTGCTGCTGGGCATTGCTTCGCGTCAAACTAATATAGATAACATCTTTCTCCTGGCCCTGAAAACTATCGATTGTCTGTATTTTAATGAAATCAGCGAAAGGTTTCATTCTCTCATCCTCCTTAAATACTTCATGCAGTAAAGAGACCTGTTTGCGGTAAGGTGCAATTACCCCAACACTCAAAAACCCTTCATTTATCAAGGAAGCTGTCCACGACCCCATATGAACGCTCAGATGAGCAGCTAGAAAATGGGCTTCCCCTACATTGAAGATTGCGCCGTCGATTTCCGTTTCTTCAAACCCTGCTCCCGCTGTATCAATAAATACCACGGGCTCAGAATCTTCTTCTAAGCTCCAATGTGCGACTGCGCTATCGGCCCTCAATAAACCATTATATAAAGCCATGGAAGGGTATTGCATAATTTTCTCGTTCATTCGATATTGTATATCCAGCAAAGAAACTAATTGTGGATTACGTTCCACTAGCTTTTCGAATAATGTGTGGCTCAAGCCATCACGAGATAGTTTACGAGATTTTACTGTGGGCGGCAATTGATTGTGATCACCTGCCAGAACAAGTCGATGTGCTTTTAATATCGGGATCCAGCAAGCGGGTTCCAGTGCCTGCGCAGCCTCATCTATAATGACTGTTTCATAAATACGATTTCGGATAACCTCGTGATTCGCACCGACCAAAGTCGCAGTGATGACTTCTGCTTTGTTCAAAACATCTGTGGTGATAAAATCTTGAATCTGATCGACCTCCCTTCTGATCCGGTAAGCTTCATTAAACAATGCTTTTCTTTGTTCTCGTTCCGTCTTTCCAAAATTCCGTTTATACTTTTGAGCCATCTCTGTATAGGCACGGACTTGTTTTTGAAGTGTTTTAATATCCTTATTTGCGGCATGACTATCAATCTTTGCATCCAGTGTCAATTCCTGGAGATGCTCAGAAACCTTTACAGGGTTGCCTATTCTTACTACCGTAACTCCAGCAGCGTCCAAACGTTCCGTCAACAAGTCAACCGCCGTGTTGCTAGCTGCAACAACCAACAGCTGTTTGCTGTGTTTTTTTAATAATGCCTTCACGGCCTGTATCAATGTTGTTGTCTTTCCTGTCCCCGGCGGGCCGTGCAAAAGTGCTAGCGTATCTGCTTCCAATATCTGCTGGACTGCCTTATTTTGACTCACATTCAAGTTAGGATGGGCAAAGAACGCTTCATTGGATTTAATTGGAATCAATTCTGCTCCGATTAACTTTCGTACGAAACCTCCCTGCTTCGTATCTTGGCTCAATTCCCGACCTTTCTGCAACGCATTGAACATTTCACGATAAGAATACTCATCAAATAATAAATCAATACCAAGCTTTCCTTTCCTGCTCCATTCAGGCAATTCATCTACACGAAAGGAGATTCGCATCCCCTCTCTATTTATTGAGGATATGATACCATCTATTCGGTCATGCTCGGGGTTGTGATTCGAAAATAAGGATACTGGCATACCGAAACGAAATTTGTGATCGATGTCATAATGGTTGGTTCTGTTTAAACTAACAGATAAATAATCCCCTCTTCCAAGCTCCATATCGATTATTTGAACCGGAAACCAGGTAACACCTTGCATCCGTCGTTCATTTAAGCTACTTTTCAATAACAAAGTCTCGTGCTGTAATCTGTCAAATTGCTGTTCTTCACGTAGTAAAGTGATAAGTTCGTCGAAATAATTCATACTTGGATATCCAAATTGCACCAGCGCAAAATAACTGTTTTTTCCCTTATTTGAATCATTTGAACACAAATTCTCTCCATCTTTCATCAAATACCATTGCGCGCAATTTATATGTAGGTCACAAATTCATATTTATTTACTATAATTGAAAAACAAAGCATTTTACGCTTAAAGTATTCATAAAAACAACAATTAGATGAACGAAATATTCCTACACGACAACGATCAGCAATGGACAGACTTAGGCGAAGGAATTATGCGAAAGATACTCGTTTTCAATGAGGAGCTTATGCTGATGAAAGTCCGATTTAAAAAGGGGGCCATCGGTATACTTCATCAACATCCACAGACACAAATTTCTTATGTCAGTGCTGGAAAATTCAGATACCATATTAATGGGGTTGACCGCATCCTAAACGCAGGTGATTCTTGCATCATTTATTCGCAATCGGTTCATGGATGCGAATGTCTTGAGGAAGGAGAACTGATCGATTCATTCACTCCTTACCGCGGAGATCTTATTCAATCCACATAAAAACATTTTAATCAAACGTTGAAGAAGCAATAATAATTTCGTCCCAACGTTAATAAAACAACATTAAAAATATGATTTCAATTCTTTCGGCTAATATCCGTGTACTCCTTGTTAGTTTTTGTTTGAGTATTGGATTTCTATTTCTTTCCCCATCTATACATGCGCAGGATAAACCTCTCCTAATAGAGAAAATCAATTCGAATTTATATCTTTACACAACCTTTAATACCTTTGAAGGCAACAAATATGCAGCTAATGCTGTATACTTAATCACAAAAAAGGGTGTTATCCTTTTCGACACTCCATGGGATTCTACACAATATCAACCTTTATTGGACAGTATTAACCAAAAACATAATTTACCCGTTATTGGTATTTACGCAACACATTGGCATGAAGATCGTGCAGGTGGTTTTGCCTATTACAACCGTATTGGAATTCCCACCTACGCAACAAAAATGACGAATGATCTATTAAAGGCAAATCACAAAGCACAAGCAGCCCATCTTGTCGACATCGATAAAACCTACACAATCGGTGGTCAGTCTTTTGTAGTGAACTTTTTTGGTGCCGGACACTCCATGGACAATGTGGTTATCTGGTTTCCTAAATATAAGATTCTGGACGGCGGCTGTTTTATAAAAAGTGCTGAAGCCCGCGACCTAGGATTCACGGCAGACGGGGACATAAAATCATGGAAACCATCCTTAGCAAGGCTGATGACAAAATACCCACAAATTAACATGGTTATTCCCGGACACGATGCCTGGAGAGATAAAGGCCAAATAAAACGAACAGAAATGCTTCTAATAGAAAAAAGGTAATACATTTTTGGAGCTTCGGTAATCGATCTTCACTGCGGACAATTGGAGCAGGCTATTGGTAATAAGATATCTTCAGCAAACTTACTTGTTTACAGTATAATAAGAGACTTTGCAAAGTATTCGACGGGGCAAATTAAAATCTTCGCTTAATGTACAATTGGATTTTAAAAAAAACAACGTGATAACAGCGTAGAAAAAAACAGCATAAAAGTAAAAAAAGGACTATGTTTATCCAAAAAAGTGCTATATTAGCGACACCATATAGAAGCAGGGGCATTAGCTCATTTGGCTAGAGCGCTTCGCTGGCAGTGAAGAGGTGATCAGTTCGATCCTGATATGCTCCACAGAAAAGAAGCTGTCCGACAAGG
>NZ_DJAS01000032.1:0-117952 GCF_002429765.1 Sphingobacterium sp. UBA5996 | reverse complement strand
AATTATGGGTTTCAGATATTATATATATTTCAGTAGGCTATGATTTCAATTATCTTTCTCTCATAACTGATGCATACTCAAGAAAAATTATGGGCTATTGCCTTCATCCCCAGCTGACTGCTCAAGGGGCAATTAAAGCTCTGCAAATGGCACTGAAGGAAAAACCGGCCCCCAATACTCTGATTCATCATTCGGATCGAGGTGTGCAGTACTGTTCCTTCGACTATATACTAAGGTTGAAAAAAGCAGGTGTAAAAATCAGTTTGACAGAAAACGGAGAGGCTTATGAAAACCCTATTGCAGAAAGAATTAATGGCATATTAAAAACAGAATTTAATCTCAAAAGGGTATTTTCTTCAAGGAGTGAAGCCCTGTTGGAAGTGACTAAAAGTATAGAATCGTATAATCATTTGCGTCCCCATATGAGTTGTGATTTTCTAACACCTGCGGTAGCACATGTAACAGATTTAACATTAATCAAGCGTTGGAAAAACTGTAGGAAAAAATACAAAAGTTTACAAAAAAACAATTAAATTCATAATATCAATTCACCCACCAAAACTGTAAAGTAAGAACCATATTAGACCATCTGTAAAGTTTTTTCAGGACGAACAATTTAAATAGAGAAACTAAAAAGAAATGATATACTGTATTGACTTAAGGTAAAGCCGTTAAGGTAGATTATAGTGTTAATGATCAAATAATTCAGGTAAATCCTAGCATTTCTAAATTTTGTTTGCAAAATAAATGCCTGCAAATACTATATTTACAGGCATAATCAATTAAATAAACTTCACATAAAAAACTAAATTAGGCAAAATTTCAACTTTAATTAAATTATTTAAAAATATATTTAAATTTCACCTATAGGTCGCATTTATACCGCTATAGACTATTGCCCCGTTTTTACTGATTTGTGTGAGCATTTCAGGCTCCATCCCGTGCGATTCCGAAAAATCTACAGTAGTGAGGTCAAAAAGATGAAGATATTTTTCAAGTATTTTTTTCTCTTTTAGATCATAACTTAAAACGGAAAATCTACCAGCAATGTATAATATTCCATCAATCGAATCAACAGCTAAATCCTCTATTGTTCCGAAATCTAAATATCTATGAACCAAATCATTGCCAATTTCTTTGTCAATTATTGATTTCAAATTCCATGTATCAACAACTTTATGGGATTCTAAACAAATCTTTTTTATATCGTAGTCACTACTTATAAATACAAATCTATTATCCTCAGAATAAAAAACAAACTCTGCTGATTTGACGGGAAGTTCCAAAACAAAAGTTTTGGATATAAGGTCAAATAATTTTACTGTATTTTTGTATGAAAGGCAGATAATAGATTTAGAAGGGTGGAATTTCGCTTGGATGATTGTATAATTCCTCTTCGATTTATGTTCATTATAAACCAATTCGCCGGTTTGCCGATTCCATATTTTAATGCCATTGAATTCCCATGCACTAATCCATTGCCCATCAGAAGAAATATCGACACCTTTTACACCTGAGAAAGTGTTATAGTGCGCAACTTCACTATTATTGCGAAGATCAATTTCATAAACTACTGCATTATTACACCCGACTATTAAGATTTCATCGTCTGCAGAGAATGCAAAGTCACCCGTCCAAAGATTTCTTCCTTTTTCTTGCGCAGTTGGATTCTTTCTTTTTGACAAAGTAATTTCCTTAAATAGTTGATGGGTTTCTGTATCTAATATTTTCACGATACCCCATTCGGAGTATGCTAGCAATTTTCCATTATTAGAAAAACGAACATACCAAGCAGATGCTTTACATCGATAGATTATAGAAAGGTCTCTCGCGTTCAATAATATTAATTCATCAGATGAGCCTAACGCAAGTGTTTTCCTATCAGGAGATAATGCTATTGAATCAACCTGAAAGGTCTTAAAACTAAAGTTACTCAAATTTGCATCTCTAAAAGTGCTTTTTTTGAAATTACAAAATAAATAGTGTTTGTTGTAACCAAAATCCGCGTTTTTTAGGTCTGAACCTGAAAAATTTACATTGTGGAATAATAACGCCGACTCATTGCTTAAATAATCATTTTCATCATTTCCTGATGGCAGTTCAAAATTTCGTAAACAAAGCTTTGATAAGTCGCGACCAACAAAGTAGTCATTTTTGAAAGTGGTTAATAAAATTGCAATGTTTGTAATTGTATAGTTGATTTCTTCAAATGTTTTACCTCGTCCTTGTTTTAAGAATTGCTCAAGCACTTCAATCGTTTTATTAGAACTAATGGAAATCATGTCAATCATTAGATCAAGAATAGCCTTTGTAATTGGGGCCTTGCCGAAGGTTTTTGCAACTTCTGATAATTCTGTAGGTGCAAAGCTACCAAGCTTTTTATTTTTCTTCGATTTAAAGAACTCTCTCCATATATAATTATAAGATTCTTTTATTTCTGAACATTGAGGTTGTGCTAAATCTTTGAAATCTGCATCTAATATCCCTAATTCACCAGCAAATTTGTATGCTGCAAAAAATTCTAAGAAAGATCTATGAGCAGGTTTGTAATCGCCATCATCATTTCTTATTAATAATGTCTGACCCATCATATCATATTGCCAGTGATCCATCTCTTTTCGTTCTTGAACCGCTTCGCCGAAAATAGCTCGTAAATGATCCGGAAATAGTCTATAGTTCATACTCATGTTGTTAGTATTGAGCATTTCCCAAGAAATTTCACATAGAAAATAAATTTTGTCGCTGATAGAAGTAAAAGTTCGGAGCTCTCGCATATCTTTATCCAATTTATTTTTAATTGCATATAAATATATTCGAGCAATGTCTACAGGCTTATCATTTTCAATATCTGCCAATGAAGTCAAGATAAGATCAATCATAATAGGTCTTCTAGCAAGGTCGATGAGGGTCTTATTTTTTAATATTTTGTTTATTGTATGAGTATTTGTATGAAATGCTAATAAAGTTGAAATTTGCTGGTCATTAAGTTTTTCTAATTCTAAAACTTCAAATTGCGGTGCTTTTACTAACAAATCATGTGTTGAAGCCTTAAGTTCTGCGCTTAAAAGTTCTCTTCCACTTTTTGCTTCCGGAAAATGCTCATTTCTACACGTTAGAATAACTTTTGAGTTATCTGTAACGACTTTAGCAAGCTCCCAAAAATTATTAACCATTTTTTGAGCGTCTATTTTATCAGCCATTTCGTCGAACCCATCAAAAATTATTAGAAGCTTTCCTAGCCTGTTTAATTCAAGAAATGCCTCATAAGTCGGTATTGGGCTATTGTGTTTTCTGAAGAAAAATTCAGATAATAAGGACTCTATACTTGCGGCCTTCGCATAATCACGAAGAGGTATGAAAATCGGTATTCTTGACCGCTTGAGACCTGAACGCTTTGATTTTAAATATTCTTTTAGTTTAACTGAAGCATAATGTAATGTAAACCATGTCTTTCCAGTACCAAACTCACCAAGCACTGAAATATGTTTCTTAACAGGATCGTCTATCCATTGATCTACATGGTCGTCAACTAAATAGGTATTAGTGGCAATAATTTTTCTATTATCTTGATCAATCTCCTTTTGGGTAGCGAAAAGAGGCACATAAAACTGATCAATATTCTTTTGTTTTACTTCTTTTTCTAACCATTCAAAATATTGTGTAAAATCAACATCCTGATCGATCAATTCATCAAAGTGGTAAACAAATATTTGGGAAAATTCACCTTTAGAACATGCATTTTTCGCAGCAGAACTAATCCTACCAAATGTGATTAACCAAGCTTCATCATAACGTTCTTGGTCTACTCTATTTTTTAAAACGGAAAGGTGTCTAAGTTCCACAATTTCGTCAACCCCCATAATTAAAATTCTTTCATAGCCTCTACGTCTAGGGATGTTTATAATATAGGAAAAAGAATTTTCATTTTGACTTTCATGTGTTTCCAATTTATGACCAAGAGCTGAGAACCAAGATTTAGAATTTTGTTTGAGTTTGGATAAGCTATTTGGATTTATATTTGCGTCGGTTGTTATTTGTTTAGTCAATAATGTGACTTTATCGTTTATATGCGTTAAATCATCATGAATATTATCTAGCTTATTCAAAATAAGAATGTCATTTTGGATCATGGCTAAGATTTCAGGACGTAGAGAAGCTTTGAGTTTTTGTTCTAATGTATCATCATTCAGGATTTTATCGAACAAGACATTATCAAGCAGGCGGTTCGATGGATTTATTTCAGTCGAGCGCTCGATCACTGTTTGAAGCAAAAATGATAAAAATTGATTTATATTAATAACATGTTGTTTTAACAACGGCTCTAATTTCGATATTATTACTCGTATTAAATCTGATAGTGCCTTGGATGTATTAGTTTCTTCCACAAATTCCCAACGAACCAACTTGAGGAATGTTTCAAAATTATCAGACGCTATCAAGCTATTAATGTCATTTGCCGATTGTTTTAATTTAACTTTTTCATTTAGATCTATTACTTTTTTTAAACGTTCCTTTAATCTGTCATTTACAAGTTTGCTGAGAATATCTCGGGTTTCCGATAAGTAGTCTTCTATTGAATAATTTCCAACTTTTTGTGCTAAATACCATTTTTTAAGTGACTGGCCTGCTCTCGGCTTGAAAATTGCATTTGTTTGGAAAATAAAAACACTTTCATTTTTGATTTTGTATTTCAAAAAAAGTTTAAAGAAATTTAAAAGGCTTTCTTTAATTTCAGGACTATTTAATCCAAAACCCTGAGCGTAGCATTTGATTTGACGAAATTTATAAAGTTCCTTTTCTATGTTAACCTCTAAGATGTCCTCCTCTCTTTCACAAAATATTTGGTGGTTGTTATTTTTAATAAAGTTTGTAAGCCAAATATCTACGGTCGATAGGTATTGATAGTAAAAACCACGATTAGTGGCTATTGCGTCAGTATTACTTTTAAATAACTGCAACTGACTTAATTTTTGTGGAATCATTAGTTAATTATTTATAATATGCTAAAGTACCTTTTTTAATTAAGACTTTATATTTGCTAAAAAAAACAAATATATTTTTTTTCTTCGTAGTTCGACTTTAAAATTAACTAGAATCAATGCATTCATTTTGATTCATTGTAATTCTAAATCCGTTCAAAAAGGTTGCATAACAATTTGTAATAAATAGAAATCATAAAAATTGATATCCTAATAATATCCGCTAAGAAAAATAATAGATATACTTTGTCATCTCGCCAATCTATGTCTTGATACTGCCAAATAGACACGTAATGACCTGTTTTGGTAGGCACAGAAAACTTACATACCTAGACATTTAAAATCATAAAGTTTTTTAATGTCATGTGCTATTTTTGTATCTCTTATAATCCTAACGATAGATCCTGTTTTTCGCTTGTAGCGTCGTTAGAGATTTTAAGCTCAACTCTTTCAGCTGTCTTTTTGAGTTCACTATTCCCGATATATAGAAGTTTGAATCGACAGATTTTAAAGCCACTTTTTCCAATTTCTTCCCAAGCATCGACGACACTGTATAATCCACCATAGGTACATACTTTTTCAGAAGAGTAAGCAGGTTTATGAGTATACCCCTTAATCACCCTAACCGGAAGTCCTTCATCCAGGCTTTTTAGTAGGCCAGCGTTACCAGAGGTTTTCCATGATTGGTCTTTGACTTGCTTACCCGTATTCGGATCATTTCCACCAGCACCAGTATAGATGATTTCTTCACCATTGTCTTCATCATCCTCGTATCCGCCAGATAAAACAATTGCTGCTGTGCCCGGAGTACCATTCCCATCAATACCGGCTCCACAGTTACGATGAAAGCTTGTAG
Organism: Sphingobacterium sp. UBA5996; assembly: GCF_002429765.1. Classification (NCBI taxonomy): domain Bacteria; kingdom Pseudomonadati; phylum Bacteroidota; class Sphingobacteriia; order Sphingobacteriales; family Sphingobacteriaceae; genus Sphingobacterium; species Sphingobacterium sp. UBA5996. Next base: position 112,117 of record NZ_DJAS01000032.1, on the reverse strand, counting down.
GCATCATTTTATTTCGTCCTTCAAACCAATGTTCTTCTTGTATATTTGGAATCTCTCCAAAAATTATAGGTCTAGTTGCCTTAAAGATTTATTGTGAATCTCCCGGTTCTTTTAAAATGTAAGTGTTTTTGTTTCCAGTTTTGCTCACGACTTCGATAATATTATCTGCAGCTAAGTTTCTCATGACACCTGAAATTTCTGTAGAAGTAACTTCATCCTTTTTAATAGCCTTTTTTCTAATCAATTCGTCAATAATTTCGATTGTAGTTGAGCCTTTTGATATAAATTTGGTTAGAATTATATGCTTACGAATTTCTTTAGTCAATCTAATCCTTTTAAGACTTTCATTCGAAAGTTTATTTATAGGTTCCAATTTGATATTAGCTTGTTTCAAAGTAGCTAGCTGATAGTTAACTGATTTGGCATATTCTACATAGTAATCAATGTTTGTCACATCGCCCTTTTCAATACTTATTAAAGTATTAATTGGTATTCCAGTCATTTCCTTAATATCATTAAGGGTGTATCCATCATCTATTCTGCGGCTCCTTAAATTCTTACCGATAAAAACTCTATATTCAGGAGACTTTATCCTTTCAGATCTCTTCTCGTTACTCATTTTTTTATGATGATATTTTATAATTAATTAATGTATCTTTTGCATTTATTGAAATTCTTTATTACCTTTGTTTTAGAAACATAAGCGACTATTAGATTGAGATATTTCCTCAATCTCAACGATGTCACTCTGCTCAAAAAACCGCCAGTTTTAATCCAGCGAGTAGACTCGGAGTTCGCCCATCTTTGAATTATTTATATCTTTGATATATATTTTTCAAGAGGGTGAGCTCTATGTAAGTCTTTCGATGGAAAATTCAACTCATCGTGTATGAGATGAAGAGGCTCCTGGCGGTGCCATTGATTGAAAGCTTTAGGACTCACCCTTTTGATATCTTAGGGTGTTTCCAGGCTTTAAGAGTTAACATCGTTTTTATAACCAAATGGATTATGACAAAACGATTCAAGGACCGCCAAAAACATCAGGCTTACCTCAAGGAGGTTAGCACCCGGTTTTCAAATTCAATTTTAATAAGCAAGATTATTCGGGCTCCAGAATAATCGGTTAAAAACAGTATAAACCAAAATAGGGGATAGCAGCATCCGCAAAATAGAATGTGCCGAATCAGGTATAAACTAGAAAGGCCCTTAGACTAGGTTTTCCCGATCTGTATATTTAACATACACTACACCCTTAATTTTAGCTAATTAATAAAATTGCTCTTACGAGACTTCTAACACCTTAAATGTAGCACTTTTATTTCTAAACAACAAAAATAAATACTATAATTTTGTATTGTTATTCTATACTAAATAGGTTGGGTTTTTATTTCTTTCCGAGAGGAAGCGCCATAATAGCCCCTAATGATGACTTGTAACCAATCTGAGGGCGCTTTGCGGAACTGTTAATTTTTTCTTGTTGGACATGCAGTGTTTAAAATATTACTGCAAATGACAATCCTTTTTTAATGCATAAAAATGCAAAGGGGAAAACTATGCCCTCTTCGAAAGCTAGGGCAGGGCTGAAGTCATCTTTATTGAACCTATAAAATGAACCAAAAATATTCAAATGTGCTAGCGCTCGAACTAGCTATATATCAAGTTCACGAACCAGCTTATGATCCTGTCAAAAAGATCATAGAGTTTTGGACTAAATACGACATCAGTACGATCCAGAATACCATAAACTAACCTTTAACAATAAGTAGATGAAATACAGGTCAAACTGCATGTCTACCTTATTGGATAAGGTAGCATATCTGGCAGCGATAAAGGATGCCGTAAAAAATAATTTAAAAAAAGTACAAAATGCATGGGATATAAAGTACCTCTTCAATTGTATAGTATATAGCTTGAGGCAAATAATGTCGGCATGTACCCCTGTGCTGATGCCAAAGAGCGTAAAGGGAATGATACAGTTTTCATTGAACCTATACTTTTTAGTTTTCAATGTCATTATTTGTTTTTTAAAGGAATTGAAGAACAAACAAGCCCTACTTATGCTGGCTTGTTTGTTTCATATGTTTAATTTATCAGCTCAGACGCCCCGCGAGGACAGCGGGGCGGAAGGGTTGTTATCTGTAAATGGTACTGTAGTATCCACCATCGATGGAAAACCCATCCGAGGGGTTTCCATTCGAGTAGATGGTGAAAAGGGTAGGACCTCGTCTAAAAATGACGGTTCCTTTTCGCTACAAGTCTCCAATCCGAAAGGCACTGTTTCATTTTCCCATATGGGTTTCAGTCGTTTAGAACTGCCTTATGTAGCTGGAGTATCATTGAAAGTGAAATTGATACCACTAGAGAATCAATTGGAAGAGGTGGAGGTGGTCTCTACCGGATACCAAAAGATTCCGAAGGAGCGGGCGACGGGAAGTTTTGAGTTTGTGGACAACAAGCTGCTCAACCGCAAGGTGTCGACTGATTTTATCAGTAGGCTGGAGGATGTGGTGCCAAGTATTACTTCCGTCAAGACATTTGCAGCCGGGCGTGGTAATTATCCAAATATTTATATCCGTGGGAATAGCACAATCGGCCCCAATCGTTGGCCCTTGATCGTGCTCGATGGGATGCCTTATCAGGGTGACTTTAATAATATCAACCCGAATGATATCGAGAATATCACCGTGCTCAAAGATGCTGCAGCAGCTTCAATCTGGGGTGCACAGTCTGGAAATGGCGTTATCGTCATCACCTCTAAGAAAGGCGTGCTCGAACGTCCTTTTGAGCTGTCTTTGAATACCAATCTGACGGTAGCTGCCAAACCTGACCTCTACTATCAACCGCAGATGAATTCTTCGGATTTTATCGACGTAGAAAAAACTCTTTTCGATCAGGGTTACTATGACTGGATGTTTAATGATATCTGGAACAACTTTAGCCCTGTGGTGCAGATCCTTCGGAAACAGCGGCAAGGAGATCTTACGGAACAGGAAGCTACAACACAGATCGATCACCTGCGCGGTATCGACATGCGAGACGATTTTGATAAATACATCTATCGAAATGCGATAAAGCAGCAATATAACGTCCAACTCAGTGGGGGAAGTAGTAAAGTAGCCTCTTTATTTTCAATAGGTTTTGACAAAAACAAAGGTGGAGTGGTGACTTACGGCAATGACCGTATTTCGCTAAGAAGTAGCCACTTGTATCGTCCATCCAAAAAGATGGATATGCAAATCGCGGTTCAGTATGTGGAGAATAGAAACCAAAAAAGTGATGCACCGCTAGAATATAATAGCTTGGGTAATGGCTTCGGCAACTATCCATATATGCAGCTTGCAGATCAAAATGGTAATCCCCTACAAGTGGAGACTGTAGGTATGAATCCAATATTTCGTGATACAGTGGCTGGTGGCAGACTCCTGGACTGGAATTATAGGCCACTGGCTGAATTGAATGAAACGTATAACCGGCGAATGAACAAGGAGGCGGTACTTGACTTTAATCTAAATTATGAGATTATCGCTGGACTAAGGGCATCGCTTTACTACAGCTATCGGAATAATAATGGCCTTGAAGAAACCTACAGAAGTAAAAACAGCATCGGCATGCGAGAGATGATCAATTATTATGCTTCGTGGGATAATGAAAGGGTAAACTTTGCGGTGCCCGTAGGTGATTTCTATCAGCCTTTCAATCATTTAGGCCAGGCGCATCAGGGTAGGGCGCTGCTTTCTTTTGATCGGAGCCTTGCTGATCGGCATCGGCTGAATATGATCGCAGGAGTAGAGGTTAGGCAGAATGTCGAACGTACCTCTTCCAATGCCTATTATGGGTTTGACCCGGAGACTTATGCGTATGTCAATGTCGATTATACGCACAATTATCCTTATCTGAATGGGATGGCTGGCGAATTGACCATTCCGGACTATAATGTGCTTACTAAACTGACCAATCGGTATCGCTCGTATTACAGCAACCTCGCCTACACGTATTTGGATCGGTATGTATTCTCGGGTAGTTTTAGAAAGGACGGTTCAAACCTCTTTGGCGTAAAGTCGAATAGTAAAGGGCAGCCTTTCTGGTCTGTCGGTCTGGGATGGGTGATTTCGAAAGAATCGTTTATGGGTTTATCTGCTAGCGACTATCTGAAACTGCGCGCTACTTATGGCTATAATGGCAATGTGAATAATAATACTTCGGCTTATCCGATCATCAATATTCAGACAACGCCACATTTTATCACAGGTCAGCCTTATGCAACTATGCAGTCTCCTCCTAATCCCAGCCTTCGCTGGGAAAGGGTAGGAACATTGAACCTAGGGCTTGACTTTGCTTTTTTCAATAATCGGCTGAGCGGAGCAATAGAGTATTATGATAAAAGACCGAAAGATCTGATCGCCTCTTCCCGCATAGACCCGACATCTGGTTTTAACAGTCTCGTGGTCAATAGTGCCGATCTGCATGGCAAAGGGGTAGATCTGTCGATCAATTCAGTCAATATCAAAAAGAACAATTGGCAATGGTCTTCTAATCTTGTATTCGCCTACAACCGTACTAAAGTCGCTAAGTCGTACATAGCCAATCCTACCGCTTCAAATTATATTGGTGGCGCGTTTGGCAATTTGATGACGCCCGTAGAGGGGGCCGACTTGTATACGGTTTATGCCTATAAATGGGCAGGTCTCGATCCGGAGACTGGGGAAGCCAGAGGTTATGTCAATGGGGAGATTTCGAAAGATTATAGCGAGATCTTTAACAGTACGACGGTATTTGACCTGGATAATCATGGTACCGCAATGCCTGTTTACTTTGGTTCTTTGCGTAATAATTTGAGCTGGGGGCCGGTAGAATGCTCTTTCAATATTGCGTTTCAGCTTGGGCATGTATTTATGCGCAGCACATTGAATAATACCAGACTGATCTCAGATCGGGTAGGTCATGCGGACTATGCAAAGCGATGGCAAAAGCCAGGCGACGAGGTTTTTACAGATGTGCCTGTATTTGCTTACCCTGCAAATTATTATGCAGATTACTTTTACGAAGCATCTTCGCCACTCGTAGAAAATGCAGGGATCATCAAATTGAGGGATATTCAGCTGACCTATCATTTTCCATCGCTGCAACGACTAAAATATAAAAGTGCGTCAGTGTATGCGTATATGGCAAATATAGCTACACTATGGCGTGCCAATAAGCTGGGAATAGATCCTGAATTTGGCAGGAGTAGCCCTGACCCCTTGGCCGTTTCAATCGGTGTTAACTTAAAGTTTTAGGGGCAAAAAATCGTAGATTGAATATTGTTTTCCCATTCATAACATGTTGTAAAATAAATAATTAAATGAATATGTTTAAGAAATTATTTAAATTGATGGCTTCTTCCTTTTTACTGCTATCCAGCTGTAACAACTATTTGGATTTAAAGCCTGATGCAAAAATGGTGATCCCCAAAACATTGGAGGACTGTGAGCTACTGCTCAATGATTACAGTACCATGAATACTAAGTATCCTACTTATGGTGAAGTCGCCGCCGACAATTATTATTTGACGTCTTCCTCCTGGAAAGGGATCGCTGATATTGACGAACGTAACGTATATATTTGGTCAGATGAACCGATTGTGTCGACCAACCAATGGCAGGGCCCCTACAAAGCTATTTACCAGGCAAATCAGGTTTTATCGGTGTTGGCAGAAATCACAGATCGTTCAGGTGATCGATGGAAGGTATGTAATGCAAATGCACTTTTCTTTAGGGCTTTTGCCATGCATCAATTAATGAACGTATTTACTGCGCCTTACGATAAGAAAACAGCGAACGAAGCCCTCGGCTTGCCGATAAAGCTTTCGCCAAACCTGGATGAGCGCTCGGTAAGGGCTTCGCTCAATGAAACCTGCCTACAGATCATAAAAGATTATACAATTGCAGCGCATGATTTGCCTGCACAGGCTGAAAATAAAGGTTTACCCCGTAGGGCGGCAGCCTACGCTGGCTTAGCCAGACTTTATTTGGGCATGCAAGATAATGAGCGCGCATTTCAATATGCAGATTCTGCGCTAGCCCTGCAGCCCGCACTGCTAGACTATAATATGCTCAATGCCAATGCCACCCTGCCGTTTTCAAGATTCAATGCTGAGGTGCTTTTTTCGGCGACGAGTTCTTCCAGCTACGCCTTGGGCCAGAGCTATGCACTTGTAGATACGGCGCTCTTTAGGAGCTATGCAACTAATGATCTGAGACGTGGTCTTTTTTTCAGGCAGACGGGCAATGGTATGGTATTTAAAGGTTCGTACGATAACTCACTTTCGGGAATATTCGTGGGCCTCACAACGGCCGAGATGTATCTGACAAGGGCAGAAGCTGCCGCACGCCTCGGCAAACTTGAGGCGGCAACCGAGGACCTAAATACTTTCCGATCGCTTCGCTACAAGGCGGCCAGTATAAACCGTTTCGAAAGTACCGATGCCACCGCCCTGTTAAAAGAGGTGCTGCTAGAGCGGCGGAAAGAGCTAATTTTTAGAGGGCTGCGCTGGGCAGATCTTAAAAGGCTCAATCAAGAGGAAAACTCTGCGCAGACACTGACAAGAATGATAGATGACAAGTCATATATGCTGAAGCCTAATAGTAAAAAATATGCAATACTAATTCCTCAAGTAGCCATCCAAGAGTCTGATATGAAGCAGAATGCTCGAGATTAAACGGGTATTATATATTTAATAGTGAGTTTTTTAAATTTTATAAATCAAGTGATAATAAGAAGAATATAATGAAAGTAGTTTTGTTTTCCATAATGGTCTTATTGCATTTAAACAATGCATTTGGACAGAGTAGGGGCTTAAAGATAAATGATAAAATGCCCAAGCTAAATAAAGTTGAGTTGATCGACAACAAGATGGAGCTGAGTAAAAACCCGGCAGTTGTAATCTATGATTTCTTCGATACCTATTGTGTCAGTTGTATCGAAAGTATGCCCAAGCTCAAAGCAATACAAAAGAAGCTGGGAGCTGAAGTGCAAATTTATATGGTGACCTGGCAGGACAGGGCAACTATTGAAAAATTCTACCAGAACAACAAGTTTCTGAAAGAAAAGGATGCCATCCTGCCCACGATAGTAAATGACAAACAGCTTAAAGCGCTATTTCCGCATGCTGGAGTTCCCCATGTAGCTGTCGTAAAGAATGGTATCGTCCGTGCTGTCACCTTTAGTGATTTTATAACGATAGAAGGAGTAAACGAACTTCTGCGTGAAGACCATATAAAGGCTTCGCTGAAAGATGATTATATGCAAATTTCTGATGTGAGAAACGATGCCAGCGATGGGATTGCTTCGGTTCTACTGAAAGGCTATTCAGAAGACTGGCCACAATGGGAAGGTATTCAGGAAACGAAGACAGGTGCTGGTACAACGAAAATCACACTTTCCAACAATGGTATCTTACGGACTTATAAGGCCCTGTTGAGCCGGATCAAAAAGCCACAGTACCTCTTGGGAAATAATCGTATCATCTGGGATAACGTAAATAAGGATGTATTGGATTACCCCGAAAATACGGGCGGGATTCAAAAATGGCTTACGCAATATGGAATTTGCTACGAGCGGAAAAGTTCGATACCGATGGATAGTATCGCCCTAACGTATGCGGTAATCAATGATTTAAATCTTTTCTTGGGTTTGGATGTTCGCTTTGAAAAACGGATAATACCTTGTTTGATTCTTCAGGAGGACAATACAGGCCCCCGCGCTGTCGTCGATCCGAATGATATTCGGCAAGGTTTGGAGGGGACTGGCGTACTGACGTTTTTAGTAGACTATAGTGGCTTATTTCCGCCGGTCTATGATGAAGTGAATAAAAAAAATCGGATTAAGTTAGGCGATTTTACAAACTTGGAAGAACTCAATCAACAGATGCAGGGGCAAGGGTTAAAGTTTGTAGAAGGCGAGCGAGAGATGGAAGTGCTGGTAGTCTCAAAGAAATAAATCTATGTATATGTTAAAGCAGAAACGGGGGATTATTTCCCCCGCTTTAATCTATGGTGCATTACATCCTTACGGAGTACTTCTCAATCTGACGTTTGAGGAAGTACTATTATTTTGAAGCGCCACAATCATTTCATTTTTTAATGAATCTGTAAGGTCTGGCTGTCCACTACCGTTGTCAGTAGCGTTTACAGCACAAATCTTAGTTGATCCACTGCAGGAAGGTGTTGCCACACTGCTGTAATGCGACGGATTTGTCGGATTACCTCCTGCATTTAATTGAAACCATGCCATAGTGCAAAATTTTAATTTGTCAAATCTTGTTTATTAATCAGCTACATCCAGGATGTATCCGGTTTCACAGATTCTGCCGGGCTGACCGAAACGCCGCATGAGGCCAGCCCTTTTCACGTAAATGCTGTATCGTACCGCCACACGGGAATGTGGTAAACCTGCGGCCGTGCCTGTCACGTACAGGACCAGCACAGCAGCAGGTCACTGAAAGCAAAAGTTTCATCTTCGCCAAGCCAGCATATTTTCGTTGCACCAGTTGCGAAGGCCATTGCCGACGTGGGGCGCCCATATCCGCGGCGAATGGTTGTTCATTTAGCGAATTTACCCTGACTCGTTGTGTACGCTGTATACGCTCTTGCTTGATCATACTTCTTTGTTTATAAATTCACCCAGTCCTATGGGTATATGGTTCATAATTCAAAGATAGTGACCGACGCTGCGCCTAATTTGACATAAAGCGCATCAGGATTTGACAAAATCCGTGAATCTAAACCTACCTCCGCTTTTTGGGATTAAAGTGGAGCTGTTGATAGCCTGTCGGAGATAACCCGGTCTCATTTTTAAAAAACCGGGTAAAACTAGAAATCTGACCAAAGCCACAAAAGTCCGAAACGAGCTGTACAGGCATTTTTCGATCCAACAGATGCTTTGCCTTGTCGGCCAATACCTGGTTGCGAAAATGCAATAGCGTCTCGCCATAGCGCTGCATATGGTATCTGTTGAGTTGATCTTTTGCAACGTGCAGTGTAGCAGCAATATCTCCGATCAAAATCCGTTCTTCCGTTTCTGAGATCCGCTTGCTGATCAACGCTCGGGCCTGTAGAGCCAAATGGTCTTGGTGGCTCAAGAGACCCTGCGCTTTGAGTAGCTTATTTTTGCTCAGAAGGAGCAGATCCTGAATTGTGTGAAGGATAATACTTTTGGGTATCAACGGCTTCTTGCTGAGTTCCCTCGTGAGCTCGGCAAATAACTGTCGGGTCTGCTCCATAGCGGCAAAGTCCAGGCTGACTCGGTACTGTGCAAGTCTGCCTTTATGCGCTGCGATCACGCTAGAGAGATACTCAAAGCCAGGAACCCCGCCGATATGAAGAAGATTCAAAGGTAGTGTAAACCCTTGAATGTGATATGTTCCGGGTTCAAATTTTACTGTAATTTCAGTTTCGGGGACATAGAGAAACGCACCATGCCGCGGGCGGAAAATAAAGGTGTCTTTGACCTGTGGCTGGCTGTAATGGATCGGCGCACGCCCTGCGAGATGGTAGAGCAGATGGGTCTGCGGACTGCATATCTCAAAACGGATTGTTGTTGGGCTATGCACTTCAAACTGATAGCAATAGCTCTCCAAATTGCCGGTCTGCAGATACTCCTCAAACAGACAAATTTGTGGATGGCATAGCAGTCTGGTCCGGCTACCGGGCAACCGCTGTTGAAAGGATTTTGTGAGCGTACTCTTGCTCACAAAATCCATTGCTTCTTCTATCAACCTGAATGATGGGGTCCGCATAGCGCTGGTATTTTTGGGGAATAGGCCACGTCTGTTTCGGAGAAACGTGGATTAGCTGCCTGCGGTATGCCGATAAACAATGCGGATAGAAAAATAACCTGTCGGCAACAATCTGTTCGCAACAGGTAGGTCACTGGATGAATTGTATCGTGAAAGGATGATGTCCTTTGGTGTGTCTTTTTCTTCATCGACCGAGCTGCTGTTCTTTTGGAAGTCAACGGCTAGGCTGTTGTTCCAGCTGTCGGCAATCCCGATGCTAAGTTCGGTTTTGAGTGCAAGCGACATGGTATTCAGATATTGGATCTGGCTGGGGCGTAGCTCAAAATAGGCATGCATAAAGCCGACAAAATCGCTCATGACGGAGTTGATGATAGGAAGACGCTCGGCATAAGGAAGGGTCAATACTTTTAGCTGCAGGTCGTTTACACCTGCTTGGTCAAATGTTCTTTTCATATTTTTGCTGTTACGTAAAACCACAAATAAATCAGCTAAAACCATAGAAAACAAATTCTTTGGTTGGATATGACAGGATTCGGTATATTTTGACGGAATGTTTCTCTGGTAAATTAGTGTTATTTTAAAGAAATTTTGTAAGTTTGAGGTAAGTGTTTTTTTTAACCAATTACCATACGAATTTGTATTCCTTATGCGATCGGAGAATTTAAATAAAAGTAGAAGATTATTTCCGTATTTATTAAAAACTGTTATTGCCCGGTGGAGCCAAATAGGCTATTATCCACTTCATTTTTTCTTTTGCATTATCCTTGCTTTGATCATCAATGTGGGTTCTGCCGGCAGCGAGATGCTCGGCCGTATCCAGAGCAAGCGTTTTATGGCGGTATGGATCGGCACGGTCTTGCTGTTGCTGGTCTACGCTATGCTGATCAGCTACATACATGCAGCCTTGGTGGTTAGGCAGCGGTTCAGTACGAATACCAAGCTGAATTTTATAATCTATCTGCTCTGCGCATCCGGTGTTGTCCTGGCTATCCACGGCGTCGTACTGGAAGTATTGTTACCGCACAGGCCGGGATTGATCTTGCTTTCGCGATGGTATCTGACCACTGATTTTTGGTTTTTCTTTCCCATAATGACCGCCTATATACTGTTGGTAAATCGCTTTCCAAAATGGGTATTGCTCAATTGGCAATCCTTTGTTCAGACGGCGATTCAGAAACCTTCTGGGGCCAGGCCGCAGCTCGATCAAGATCCCGCGCCACTTTTAGTAGCAGGTGCATCCGAAACTGGTGAAAATAGAGATTCTCTTGAACATGTGACCGAGCAGCTGGTTAAGAGCCAAAGGCAGCTATCCGGGCACAATGTCCACACCACAGCAATCGATCTCCCAGCTGTGACAAAATCAGAATCCCAGGCTACACTGTTCAGTTTGTGGAAGCGCGATCGGGATCGGCTAGCACTGATGGTCTACTTTTTGCGTAAATGGGAGGATAAAGAACCGACAGACGGAACCAAGATAAAATGCCTGCACGCGGTGATCATCTATAAACAACAACGTACGGCAGATGTCTATCTGCATGACGGAAAGTTGTGTCGGATAGAGGTGACCACTAAAGCACTGCGTGATAATCCATGGTTGGTTAAAATACGGGCGAGAGTGTATGTCAATATGCTCTATTTTCGCGTGCCCGTAAATCGGCCCACCATGTTGGAACTTACCGCTGAGATCAAGGAGAAACTACATCGATTGTTGCCGGAGGATAAGCTCAAAATAATGGTCACGCCCTCGCGTGAGCTGCGCAACAACATCAATAATTTTTGGGGAATAATAGATACGCTAGATGAAAGCAAATTGGAAGAGGAATTTAATCTGGCTTAAAACAGAAGTATTGTCTAACGCTGTGGTGATGGAGCCGCTGCACAGTGCCAATTGTGCAAAGTGACTCGTTTCGGCGACCAGCATGTTTAATTGCATGGTTATGTTAAATTTAATGAATCGCATATGTGACCTTTTGGAGGTCATAACCTCCTTAGTGAAAGCGATATTGACCCATATAACGGAAGAAATGGATAAAGTATCTACGGACACAGCGGAGATACCTTCCGAACTGGATCATATGCTTGATATCGCTGATGTGCTCGACAAATTGGGTATCTCTGAATCGAAGTATTACCGGCTGGTCCGCGAGGGAAAGCTTAGGCCGAGGAAGCTGGGCAAGCGGCACTATTATTACTTGTCAGATTTACATCAGCAACTGGAAGAAAGTAGGCGCAAGGGGCGGATTTAGCACGTTGTAAAAAAAGGAGCCAAAAGGCTTCTTTTTTATTTTCTGGGAGCAAGCGAACGCAAGCTCTTTCAAGTTGCTACGCTTCGGCAACTGTTCGGCGACGCTATGGCTATCCTTCGACTTTGCTTCGACACAGCTACGGGACATCTTCGACGCTCCTTCGGGTGGGCTTCGACAACGCTTCGAGTCGGCTTCGACTCCCAGTCGAACAGCACCCGAACAATACCCGAACAATACCCGAACAGCAGCCGAAGCGGTGTCGAAGCTGTCTGCAATCTTTTCCGAAGATGTCCCGAATACAATCCCTTAACGACTCAAAGGACTGCCGAGGGGCTGCCTATCTGTTAAAGTTGACAGGCAATGACAGCATGGCCACCCGTGTACTATCAATCCCTGCATTTATCCTTCTACTGAAAAAAGTCATGCTAATTTAGCTCTTGCTAGCAAAACAAAGACTGCTCATGACAGTCGTAATTATTTATTATTTAAACATGTATAATCATGGCAAGATTTTTAAAAGGTATACACGGAGCTTACTCTGGGAAAGTAGGAAGTGTAATAGGAAGCAGTTGGCGAGGTGTGGATTATGTCCGCTCACTCTCCAAGATTACAAGCAAAAAAGCGAGTGAAGGACAGATCGCACAGCGGGCAAGATTTGCAACCGCGGTAGCTTTTCTTTCGCCGATCAAGGATCTACTCAACCTGGGCTATTCGGACAAATTGCAGAGTAAAGCAACAGGCTACAACAAGGCGCTACAATATCTCCTGAATTATGGTGGCGTCACAGGTACTTACCCTGCATTTGAAATAGATTATGCAAAGATCGTTATTTCCAAGGGCTCATTGGCAACGTTGATGGCTGCGGAATGGTCAGAAGCTTTTCCGCAGGAGATCATGTTGACATGGGAGCCGCAGTTCAACAAACTTAACGCGTTCGCCGGCGATTCTGTTATTCTGCTCATGTACAACAGCAGCAAGAATTTCTTTAGTATCCTGGAGTCTGCGACTCGCGAAGAAGCAAGTATGAGTTTCAAGCTACCTACCAGCTACTCCGGTGACACGCTGGAAGGCTGGGTATTTACCGGTCATCAGGATGGTATCAAGACTTCTCCGAGTGTTTATCTGGGTAAACTATCCATTAGCTAATATGGCTGTTAAACACACCCTGCTGCTCCTACGAAAGTATGGAGCACGGGGAACCAATGGTACCATCAGCTATCAAGGCGAAGAGATATGCCATACAATCGAGCTGCCTGATAGAAATAATACACCACGGATTAGCTGTATTCCAATTGGTCGATATAAGTTGGAGAAACGGCGCTACCCCAAACATGGCGAGCAGATTGGCATTCCGATGGTGCTCGGCCGCGAAGCAATACTGATCCATGCGGCCAACAATGCGCTCCGGGAATTGCAGGGCTGCATTGCGCCGGTAACGACGTTAACAGGCGAGGGTACAGGGGATTATAGCGGCAAGGCCTTGGGAAAGCTCAAAGCGCTGGTGTATAGCCTGTGGGATATGGGGGATGAAGTGTATTTGAGTATTCGTTAAACATGAAGGGCTGGAATAATCAATTGCTTTCTTTTGTGCCATCTTCTTAGCAAGCTGACGGCATAAATCAAACTCGCTATGCTCGGACAATGATTTATGCTATCGTCATCTCGCGTCAGCGATAGGCAGTCGGAACGCAAGGCTTTCAATTCCATGATCTCCTTAGCTTAACGAAAGGTGTATTGGTGGTAGGGATACTGAAAATGCAAAAAGTATGAAAAAAATCTTTAACAAAATAGGACAGGTGCTGCAGCTGGTGCTGGCGGCTCCTGTTAAACTTCCGGGAAAGGTCGGCAACGTATTGAAATACCTGGCCCTGGGGTTGGGGATCGTGGAAACGGTATTGGATGAAGCTGAACCCCAACCGGAGGTAAGTGACGGAAAACCGCCATCGGAAGCTGATTTGAATGTAGCAAACGATACGGCCAAAACTACGGGTGAAAGGAGCGCGGATGATGAAAGTGAATAATATCCGTATCTCGGCCATAGGCGGTACCCTCTGTTCCATCTGGGCCAGCATTTCCTTGGGGGATGTGTTGCAAACAGCCCTGACAGCGGCACTGGGTACTTTGGTCAGTTTTGCCACGAGTAGGCTGCTGGGCAGATGGCGCAACAAGCAGAAAAGGTGACTGGTAATTAAGGCGCACGGTATTGTGCGCCTTTGTCGTAAGACGAAGGTCCAAAACAAAAGAAAACACCATAATACAAGTACTATGGTGTTACATGAATATGTGGTTTGATTAGTTTTTCGCTAAGACCATCTCGGGTTCTTCTTTTCCGCCATGACAGGTTTTACAGGATATTGCTTTGGCTGGAGAATTATCCCAACTGCGGTTAAAATACTTTTTGTTGATCTTTTGGGTCATCTTGATCATCGCCCGTCCAATATCCTTTTTGTGGTTCTCATCACTGGCAAAATCCAATTTCTTAGGATCTTCCTTGGATGGTGCATGACAGAAACCGCACTTTACGCCCAAGGCAACGTTAAATTCCTTCATGGTAGAAATCAATTCGTCATGGGAAATATTTTTTGGGAGAACTTTTAGATTGGTTGGTTTGGGCTCTTCCTTTGGTTTTTCCTGTTGGAAACTAAATGCACTCAACGCAAGCGCAATAGCCAACACGGATGCAATCGCACCTAATTTATTGAATTGTTTCATTTCTCTCTTCCTTTATGCTTGACTAAATATAGGGAGAAAGCAATAATTTTCAAATAGAAAATGAAATTAATATGACAATTTAGATTGATTATTAGTTACGGACTGCATTTTCAACAACCCAACTTTGGCTATTTGCCTGATAATTGATCGTTAATCGTTTTCCTTCAATTTTGACATTCTTTAATCCAGTCGTGTCAGCGGATACCCAAGTAGTATCGTTTTCTTGATTCAATCGAAGGGAAGTGATATTAGGGATACCTGTGAAGAACTCGACTTTATAGGTATCGCCGCTTTCTTTTAAAACACGAATAAGCCGATTATCCCGATCTACTTCCAATGAATTATCCTGGTATTGGATACGCCCAATAAAACTGCCAGCTGCTGCTGCAGTAGCGCTACCTGAATCTTGATTTTTCGCACACGAAGCTACTAGAATAATGATGATACAAAGCGTGAGTAAGGCGTTGAAAAACTTCATGTGTGTAATTTTTGCTCTAAATTAAGACTTTTTGATCGAAAACTCAATTGATTAATCCAGAAATGATATTTATTGTTAATGCAACAACAAATGTATTTAAAGCGAAGGAGAGGAGACCGTGAAAAAGTGCTACCCTGCGGATCTTTTTTGAAGATATCCCCACGTCGGATACTTGAAAGGTGCATCCCATCACGAATGAAAAGTACGCAAAATCCAGATAATCAGGCTTGTCGTCACCGGGAAACTCTAAGCCATCACCATCGGACCTATTTTCGTAATATAGACGTGCATAATGAAAAGTATAGATGGTATGAACCAATATCCATGAAGCCATCATGGCTAGGATGCAAATGACGATAATATACGCATCCTTCAGCTGTTTGTCCTTGCTGGATATAATGATCATCAGCACAGAAACAAAGCAACCTATAGTAACCAAAATGATGAATAAGGAGACAAAAAGTCGGCTTCCATCTTCTTTTTGCGCCTTCTTTGCCATTGTTCCAATCGACATGGTATAAAATGTAAACCAGGATATGGCGATGTAAGATACACAGAACCCCAGCCAGCATAGCAGCAGGTTTAATAGCGGAAGGGATTGGATTGGAGAAATAAAGTAGATCAGTAAAAACATGCCCACTGAAAGCAATGCGCGATCAATGGATTTCATTTGATGTAAGTAGACGTTGATTCTAGCCATGTTACCCAGCTTTAACAATCAAATTGTGCATCAGCTTCAAAAGTGAGTGCATTGCCATGATTGGACAAGAATAGCAGCATTGCTTGCTCCTCATAGTGACTCGGATTAGAAAAGATAAAATCCAGAACACCATCCCGGTCGATATCCCCAACAAAAAGTGTGGACATAAATACATCATCAAATTGATCGATATGAAATAGGGTCATTTCTTTGTTTTCTTTGTTTGAAATGTAGCTTAGTTTGTAATTGGTCACCTCATGGAATAATTTCTCGTGACCTTTGTCATCGGTCTGCACCTCGGTGGATTTAATTGTTCCAAATCCTCTCAGGGTAACTTTTTGATTTTTAAACGCATATTCGACCGATTCCTGAGGCCATATTTCGGAATGGGTAACTTTTAAATTTTCTAATGCACCGGCTTGGAGTCCTTCCAACTTTAGGAATAGCAATGAGTTTCTGCGTGATTCAATGCTTCGAATTGGAACGCCAGCACACTCGTCATAACCGTCTTTTATTTCATAATCAACTTTTTCCAGGTAATATTTGCCATTTTCTTCATAAAGGTCGTACCAATCTTTATTTAAAACAGCTGTAGGATCTCGCTTTTCCCAAACTCGGTAGCTACGCACGAGCAAAATCTGTCCCTTCTTTGGATCTGTTATGGTGGGCTTGTCAACTGTACTGCTGTCCACAACGACTTGGGACAATGTGTCAGTGACCTTGACCGTGTCGGATTTTCCACCGACCTGTTGAGAAGTGGGATTCGTGCATGCTTGGAGGGAAAACAATCCCATTAGAAGTGCAAAGGCATTATAGATATTCATATACGGTGAATTTAGTTTAAATATATAAAATTCACCGTATATAAATCGAGCGATTTTTTAAGCGAGTGCTTCTTTTAACAAGGAAAATGACTTGAGGCATTTTTCGTCGTCGAAAATATAGGAAGTAGCGATAATTTCATCTACTTGATGATCTTTTACAAATTTCTCTATTTGTGGACGTATGTTGGCTTTGTCACCAATGAACGCACATGAAGCCATACTT
Organism: Sphingobacterium sp. UBA5996; assembly: GCF_002429765.1. Lineage (NCBI taxonomy): Bacteria > Pseudomonadati > Bacteroidota > Sphingobacteriia > Sphingobacteriales > Sphingobacteriaceae > Sphingobacterium > Sphingobacterium sp. UBA5996. The sequence continues at coordinate 95,159 of NZ_DJAS01000032.1, read as the reverse complement.
TTAACAGCTTGCTCTATTGCCGGTATACCTTTGTAAATTACTTCCGGAGTGGGTTCTGATAATGGTCTTCTTGTATTGGTTACGATGCCAGCAAAGAGATTGAAGAAACTGGTTGCTAAAAATTCGGCTTCTTCGTTGCTATCTGCGGCGATAACATTGACGCAAGACATAAAGTAAGGTTTTTCCAGCACCTCAGAGGGGATGAAATTTTGATGATAGATCATACTTGCCGAAGCAAATTGAGCTGGTGCAAAATGTGTCGCAAAAGCATATGGAAGACCTAAGCTTGCCGCCAAATAGGCACTGTCGGTACTTGATCCCAAAATGTACAGGGGTATCTCCAAACCTTCTCCCGGAAAGGCACGTACTTTTGCATCGAAGTTGTCTGCGCTAAAGTAACGTTGCAAATCTTTCACTTCTTGAGGAAATTGAAAGGCGGTATTTAGATTATTTCTGCGTAAAGCCATTGCCGTTAGTTGGTCCGTACCTGGAGCACGTCCTAAACCGAGGTCAATACGGCCCGGAAATAAGGTTTCTAAAGTTCCAAACTGCTCTGCAATAACCAAGGGGGCATGATTTGGCAACATTATTCCGCCAGATCCTACACGAATACGGTTTGTGTTTGATGCAATATGTTGTATCAAAAGGGATGTCGCGGAACTGGCGATATATTCCATGTTGTGATGCTCCGCAACCCAAATCCTTTTAAAATCCAGTTGTTCTATATGTTGGGCAATTTTGACCGTACGAGCTAAGGCGCTCGCTGTATTTTCTCCTTTTTTTATAGGAGCCAAATCCAATGCTGATAACGCTATTTTATCCATACATTAAAATTACGCAGAAGATTTTCGACAATTGTAATGAAAATGTCTATTCTATAATTCGTTGTGTATGTATGACACTAAATTGATCATTTAAGGTTGTCGTAAAGAATAGGAAAGAATTTCCTCCATCCCTGATTTTGAATTTCTTCTTGATTTCTTCTGTTTTGAGTGGAAAATTTTTGGCAATAATCCCTGATTGAATTGACAGTTTATTTTTTTTGAAATCACTGAAGGACTCCATTTGCTTTATCACAAATACTTTGCCCGGAAAATTTTCGATCTGTTTATCTGAAGTGTAGAGGTGCGTGTTTTTATGTAATTTTTTGACATCAAATAGCTGTCCAATGGTTTTAAAGGCACCTGCCTTGGAAAGTGCAACATCTGGCTCATACAAATAGGAAAGTGGTTCACTGTATTCATTAACCACAGCGCGCTCACTGTCATAGGTAAAAGATACGACCTGTTGTTGCTCATGGAATAGCCGCACAGCATGAATGGCAGCTTCACCCTCATATCCTTTTTCTTGCACGAAAATAAGTTCTTTGCAGTCATTCTGCAGCGACAACACATACACATCTTTGACATACCGCAGTTGATGCAATGCGGAAGTGATGTCCAGTAGTGGTGCAAGTTTGCTGATAATGTTATCCGTGTGCTGGAAAAAGTCATCCTGCAATTGGACTAAATTAGGTTCACATTCATCCAATAGAAACACTTTTTTGTTTTGAACTCTTCGAGATGGATCCAGGTAGATGTAGTCGAATCGTTTGGTTGCGTCATTGAGGATGTAATCCACACCGTTAGCGGCAATGACGTCAAGATTATCGGCCTTTAATACAGCCGCATTATGTTTTGAGATGGCTGCTAATTCAGGATTTACTTCACAGGCAGTAACTTTGGCCGCCTGTCTTGAGAAGTAAAAGCTATCTACACCAAAACCGCTGGTGGCATCCACTAAATGTGTTCCCTTGTTAATCAGTGTACTTTTAAATAGTGCCGTTTTCTCCGAGGAACATTGCTCCAAGTTGAGCTTCGGGGGAAAGTAGATTCCCGGCGTTTTGGCCCACAAGGGGATTTTTGTACTTGTCCGTTGCTTGCCATCCAGCTGTGTAGCAAGCTCGGACGGTGATATTCCTTCAAAAGGAGATTTTTTAAGTGCAATTTTAGCAGGAGACTCCTGTGCGTTTCTATCCAGAAACTGCTGAATCTCCTCTTGAAGGATCAGTGTATTCATTTATATTTTCTTTACGAGAAGCTGGCAAGTATAGGTGTCTTTTAGTTCGCTTATCACTTCCTTATCAACCAGAACTCGATCAATGGTCTCCTGGTTGTAATAGCGAATAGTAATCAGTTCAAGTCCAGATTCATATTTGACTTTGAAGCGCTGCTCGAGCTCGTTAATTAAGTCTACCACATTTTTTCCTGTATCGTCTACCGAAACGGTGAAATTGATGGCTGTATTATGCATCATATTTATTTTGATACGGTGCTCATGGAATAGATTGAAAATGTCCCTTAAATTATCTTCCACGATAAATGAAAAATCCCTTGGCGAGATTGAAATGAAAATCTGGTTCACCTTAAAGATGAAAGACGGAACGGGCAAAGTCTGATTCGTACTCCTGATCATTGTTCCTGGCGAGTCAGGATCGACAAAAGAGCGTACATTCAATGCAATTTTCTTATTCTGTAAGGGCTTGATGGTTTTCGGATGGATGACCGTTGCACCATAATAGGTAAGTTCTATCGCATCGGTATAAGATAATTCAGTAATGAGTTCAGTCTTTTCAAACCATTTGGGATCGGCATTGAGTACCCCCGGTACATCTTTCCAGATCGTTACGTTTTCGGCATTTAAACAGGATGCAAATATTGCTGCAGAATAGTCAGACCCTTCACGGCCTAAGGTGGTTGTGAAATTTTCCGAAGTAGAGCCCAAAAATCCTTGTGTGATGACAATGTATTCGTCGAGAATAGCGGGGAGCTCTGCGCGAATTTTTTCTTCCGTTTTGTTCCAGTCTACGACAGCCTCACGATAGGTATTGTCCGTGAATATATAATCACGTGCATCGAGCCATTTTACTTTTTCACCAATCGAAGCCACATAGGCCGCAACGATTTTTGTGGAGATAATTTCACCCATCGATACAATTTGATCGAAAAGATAGTCGTATGAATCTTGAGGCTCCTCCTCTAAAATCCACTCGATCTCGACAAAACAGTTTGCAACTTCATCAAATATCGGGTGTTCACCCTCAGGAAATAATTCTTGAAGGATATGAAAGTGAAATTGTTTGGCCTCATCCAGTGTTTGGTGTGGGTTGCCCGTATTATTAACATATTCTTTGGTCAATCTTTCGAGAAGGTTGGTCATCTTTCCCATAGCGGATATGACAACGAGCAAGGCGTCGCCTTTGTATTTTGAGATAATCCGTGCTGAGTTTCTGACACTTTCAGCATCCTTGACGGATGCACCTCCAAATTTAAAAACCTGCATTTATTTATTAGTTTAGTTGATTGCTATTTAATACTATGAATATACTGTAATCCTTTGTCTGAAATCAAATGACTGAAAGCAGCGTAGGGAATGCGCAATTCAGTCATCCCTGCAGCATAGGATTTGATTTCATAAACATTGTAATGAAATAGGATGTCGTCTTTTTCGAACGTAAAATTAGCTGCGAGCGAAAACTTACCGTCTTCAAAAAAATACTTTCCATTTAATAGTTCATCGCTACTTAACCCTTCCTTTGTACGGAAACATTGCTCAGCGATTTTGACAAACTCATCTTTATGCTGTGATTGAATAATGTCATCAATCACAATCTGTTTGTTTGACTGTCTATCGAAATTTGAATAAAGGGTAAAGTGGTCACCATGCGCACCGCCCGTATACTCTTCTTGTTGGGTTCTAATACCCAGAAAAACTGGCGTATTGGCGATCACATCGACCTGTAGCTGCCGGTTCCAGGTTGCCGTAGATCTGCCGTTATTATCCTCCACATATTCATTGTAAGCATTAATAAAACGATGGGCAGCCTCCTGCATACTGGTATCGCCTTCGAGGTGAACGATATTGGTAATGAGATCATTGATCTTATCGTCATCAAAAACCGGGTATTTTGCGCGAAAATACGTCGTATCCAGTCGATTTTCTTCCTTTAGAAAATAATTGCTATGCTCGTCTATACTTTTTTTACTATAAGAGAGTGTATCTGCAAATTGAACAACATCAGCAGGTGCACTTTGGCCATTGCAAGCGTAAAACAGATAGCTGATAACTAATATTTTTAAGGAAAAATGAAACCGCATTGAAATGATTATCTCCATTATTTAATAAGTAATGGATACATTGAGCCATCCCGCATCAAAGTCCGCTTTATATTTCTCATAAAACTTAATGGCTGGTTCATTCCAGTCTAAGACCTGCCATACCATGCCATGATAACCGCACTGTTTGCCATAGGCCAGCGTCTTATCAAAAAGTAGTTTTCCAATTCCTGATCCACGCATATTTTCTGTCACGATTAGATCTTCCAAATAGAGTCTTCGGCCTTTCCAGGTTGAATATCTGGTATAATATAATGAAATTCCGACAATTTCGCCTTCTACTTCTGCGACAAATGCCCCCCAAACAGGAGATTTTCCAAATCCTGCATCCTCAAATTCCGAAAGTGAGACCGTCACCTCATCGGGTGCTTTTTCGAAGATGGCCAGCTCATGAATCAATTCGAGCATCCGTGGGCAGTCAGACCTAATAGCTTCTCTTATAATTGGTTTAGTCATTGTTTTTAAAGTGTTTGATTACTCTTTTTCCAAAGATTGTACTTCCTACACGTACCATCGTCGAACCTTCGCCTATAGCCAATTTATAGTCGGAGGACATACCCATGGAAAGAATGCTGAAATGTTCATCTTTTCTGTAAAAACTTGCTTTTACCCCATCAAACAACATTTTGAGCTCATAGAATTCAGCTTTTATTACTTTCTGGTTATCGGTATTTGAGGCTATTCCCATCAAACCGCAAATACGGATGTTCTTCAATTCGAGAAATTCATCGTCGCGGAGCAGTTCGATGAGTTCAGCATGATCAAAACCAAACTTGGTGTCTTCCTCAGCAATATAAACTTGTAAAAGACAGTCTATGATGCGTTTTGATTTTTGGGCATGTTTGTTAATTTCCTTAAGTAATTTTAGCGAATCAACAGATGCAATTAGACTGATGAAAGGAGCAATATATTTGACCTTATTTGTCTGAAGATGGCCGATCATATGCCATTGAATATCTTTGGGTAAAAGCTCCGCTTTCTCAACTAACTCTTGAACGTGGTTTTCGCCAAAGATACGTTGCCCTGCCTCATAGGCTTCCATGATATCTGAATTGGATTTTGTCTTCGATACAGCGACGAGTTGTACGCCGACAGCTTCAGTTTCCAATCTTAACGCTTCTAAATTACTAGCAATACTCATTTCCAATATAGTTTTGATGATGTAAAAAGTGCCAAATGTCGGTGCTTTTTGTAAATTTGTACAAAACTACGAAATGCTACGATTAATACTGAATCTACTTGCAGTCATTTTTTTATTTGCTGCCTGTGTACGTACAGGGGGCAAAGATATTATCTCCGAAAGTGAGTTTGTGGATGCACTGACCGAAATTCAATTGACAGATTCATACCTCAATATTTTGCCTATTGACAGCGCGCGCAAAGTCATATTGCCTTTGTACCAAGTTACCTTCGATAAATATGGTTTGGATTCCGTTTCTTTTAAAAAAAATCTGGACTATTATGGAAAGGATGCAGAAGTCATGTCTGCTATTTATAAAAAAGTGGAAGAAAATCTAACGAAAGAAAATAAGTTTTATGCAGACATTGATAGGAAAAAACAAGATTCTATCCGTAGCAGAGACTCGATTGTTAATGTACGTATTCAGGATAGTACCAATCGGGTTATGCGTGCGCAACAAGCTTATCAGGAAAGAATTGACGCACTTATTCATTATATTCCAAATAAGACAAAATTGAGTTTCAGAGAAGCCGCTTCGTCTTTTAATCGCTATTTCCAAATGAGAACCGGTATCAGCGTAGATGGTTATCTTATGAATCAACTATCTGTAGGTAATTCCACTACACCAGTTGATACAACTTCGGATGTAGGGCGTATCTCGGGTAAGGATACTATAAGAACACCGAAGGAGGTTCCACTTCGGCAGTTACCGACTACTGAACTGTACAGAGGACCAGTTCTCAGCCCGCCGAGGCAAATGAAGCCTCCGGTGAAACTTTAATCATTCAACGAATATGACTTCAATGGTATATCCAATAAATGCAATAGATAAGCTCGGATTTTCCGAGATAAAAGATAAAATAAGACAAAAATGCTTGAGCGAATCGGGTAGGGATCTGGTAGATAAAATTCAGCCACAGACCCGTTTTGATCAGATTGATCGATTTTTACGACAGACCAGTGAGTTTAAAGATCTTTTGGTGAATGACAGTGCATTCCCTGTCGAGAATTTTTTTCCACTTCGGTCCATTATCGAAAAAGCTCGGGTAGAGGGAGCTTTTTTGCTTGAAGAGGAGTTCTTTAAAGTATTACTTTCGTTAAAGACTGTCTACGCTATCATTCGTTATTTTAATGAACGTGAGGGGCTTTATCCCAATCTTGAGATTCTCTTTGAACATTTACCGATAGAGAAAGGCATCATCCGCGATATCGAAATGGTGATCGACGAACGCGGAAAGCTCAAAAATAATGCTTCGCGATTGCTATTGGAGATCACTCAACAGATTCAAAAGGCTGAGCAAGAAGCTTTAAAGCGCATCAACAGTATCTTTAAAAGTGCGCAGGATAGTGGATGGACCGCCGATGGTAATCTTACCATACGCGATGGAAGGCTTTGTATTCCCATCTTAGCCGAGAATAAAAGGAAGCTTAAAGGTCTGATCCATGATGAATCTGCTACAGGTCAAACTGCTTATATAGAGCCTGAAGAAGTCTTTCAGTTGAATAATAAAATTAGAGATTTAGAATTTGAACGCCGACGAGAAGTTATTCGTATCCTAGTGGAACTGACCGATAAAGTTCGTCCGCACCTTCCGTTGTTGCTTTCTTATCATGGACTACTGACAAAAGTAGATTTTGTACGTGCAAAAGCACTTTTTGCTTTGGACATTGAGGCTGAAATGCCTGAATTGTCCAAAGAAGTGGAGATTAATTTGGTCAATGCTAGGCATCCACTTTTATTATTGAATCACCATCATACTGTTGTGCCGCTGAATATACAAATTGACAATGTCCAGCGTGTTATTGTTGTTTCGGGACCAAATGCAGGGGGTAAATCTGTCTGCATGAAAACAGTAGGCCTATTGCAGATCATGGTGCAATCTGGGTTATTAATTCCTGCGGACCCAACGACGAAAATTGGCGTTTTTAAACAGATATTTGCAGATATTGGTGATGATCAATCGATAGAGAGTGATTTAAGTACCTATAGTGCGCATCTGTCGAAGATGAAATATTTTACGGAATTTGCCAACGGCCGTACCCTGGTTTTGATCGATGAGTTTGGAACTGGTACGGATCCTTTGTTTGGTGGACCTATCGCTGAAGCAGTATTGGAATCGCTCAACAAAAAGCAGATTAGAGGCGTAGTGACGACGCACTATTCTAATCTCAAAGTATTTGCGAGCAATTCGCCCGGTTTAGAGAATGCTTCGATGTTATTTGACAATCGAGAAATGAAGCCAATGTATATTCTTCAGATCGGCAAACCGGGGAGTTCCTATGCATTTGAAATTGCTCAAAAAATTGGCTTGGGTAAGGAAATATTGGCGTCTGCGAAAGGTAAAATTGGTGTGGAGCAAAAGAAAGTAGACAACCTTTTGATTGATCTCGAAAGAGAGAAGAAAGAGGTGTTTGATACCAAAGTTGCGATCAATAAGCGGGAGAAGGAACTTGAGACCCTCAAATCAGAATACCTGGAACTACAAACCTATCTAGAAGAAAATAAAAGAGTCATTCTGAAAAAGGCTAAAGAAGAAGCGCAGCAGATTATAAAGAATTCGAATAAACTCATTGAGAATACGGTTGCTCAAATTAAATCTGCCAAAGCCGATAAAGAAAAAACCCGTGAATTGCGGAGCAACCTAGATCAAGCTCTTCAGGCAGTCCTACCGAAAGAACAACAGGTCACAAAACCTGCAATTAAAGAGCGCGTTGTGGAGTCTGCAGCATTAGCGATCGGGGATTGGGTACAAATTTTGGATAATGGCGCCGAGGCACAGGTGGTAGAAATTGCTAAAAATAATAATCTTATTCTGGCTATGGGGGAACTGCGTACCGTTCAAAAACGGAAGAATGTAATTAAGCTAGAGGGAAGGGAAGGGAAAAAATCTGCAAAAAGTTTATCAAGGTCAACATCTGCGGGTTCGGTGGCGGACTTTAAACCTGAAATTGATCTAAGGGGTATGCGAACGGAGGATGCGCTTCATGAGTTGGAGCGTGTGCTGGATAGGGCGGTGATGATCGGTTATCCGTCGCTAAAGATCATTCATGGAAAGGGTGACGGGATTTTACGCAAATTTATCCGTGATTATTTACGTAAATATAGTCATGTTAGTCGTTTTGAGGACGAACATCAAGACCGTGGTGGTGATGGTATCACCTACGCTTATTTGTAGACAAAAATGAACTGGAGCTCAAAAGGTTATTAGAGCTCCAATTTTCGTTTAAATTTTTAAAATTTATGGTCGTTTAGCTGGTGTTGAACGTTAGCTTTCGTCCTGTAAATTGAGCTTACATCGTTTCTTTACCACCAAAGGTTATCAGCACCATACCGGAGATAATGACAAACATACCCAGTACCTGCATCCAGGTCAGCGGACTTTTAAAATACAGTGCCATGGCTAATTGCACGGTCAAGAATGTGCCACCAGAGCATAGGGCTATAACAATTGGCTGAGATACATTTTTGAATAATTGTACCAGGAACCAGCTTGCAGAAAGCAGAATAATATTTCCGACAATCAATGTTGTCCATTTATATTTTGGATGAATTCCACCGAGTTTAAATAGGATGGACGAAATAATCTGGCAGGTCCAAAATGCAATAAAATAGATATAATTCAACATAAATTAGCTGTTATTCGTATCGGCTATAAGCGTTGTTAAAAGACTGGCGCATCAAGGCGAATTGATTAATTACAGTTTTCATAAATTCTTCATCGAGTAAATCAAATACGCCGTTTACACCACCAATAATATCCACTTCAGCAATTTTATAGGATTGCTCCAAATTCCCCTGTTCAAACTTAATAATAAATTTTTGGTTCATGCCAAATATTGAAATCTTGCAATCAGGATGGGGGAGTTCAGCTATTAGTCTCATGTAAATGTCTTGTTTTTAAATTTGGTATAAAAGTATAAAAAAACGCCCAAATGCAATGCATTTGAGCGCTCGGGATTATGATATGATTAGAAAAAGGCTTTCTAGACGATACCTTGGGCTTTCATGGCATTTGCAACCTTGATAAAGCCACCAATATTGGCACCTTTTAAGTAATTTACAAATTCACTTTCCTTACCATATTTTAAACAGGTTTCGTGAATACTCTCCATTATGGTTTTTAAGCGATTGTCGACCTCTTCGGTACACCATTGTGTACGGATGGAGTTTTGAGACATTTCCAAGCCGCTGACAGCAACTCCACCGGCATTCGCTGCCTTACCTGGGGCGAAACTGATTTTTGCATCTAGAAATACTTTAATAGCTTCAGCTGTGGAAGGCATATTAGCCCCTTCGGCTACACAGATACAACCATTTGCCACTAGCATTTTAGCATCGGATTCGTCCAATTCATTTTGCGTTGCACACGGTAATGCAATATCGCATTTAAATTGCCAAGGCTTTTGGCCTGGGAAGAACTGAGCATTCGGGTATTTGGATGGATATTGATCCAAACTTCTTCCTAATGTAGCTCCAAAGGCCATTTTTTCGGCATCGAAACCATCCGGATCATACAATGTTCCTAAACTGTTTGATACTGTAATCACTTTAGCCCCAAGCTGCAATGCTTTTTCAACCGCGTAGAATGCTACGTTGCCTGCACCAGAAACAGTGGCTACTTTACCTTTCAATGATTTTCCCTGATGTTTGAAAATACAGTCAACAAAATACAATAAGCCATAACCTGTGGCTTCTGGACGTATATAAGAACCGCCCCACAACTCACCTTTACCGGTAAGAACTCCAGTAAAGTTATTTTGCAAGCGCTTAAATTGACCGAATAAATAGCCTATTTCGCGTCCTCCAACACCAATATCTCCGGCAGGAACATCCGTGTCAGCGCCAATATGACGATAAAGCTCGGTCATGAAACTCTGACAAAAACGCATGATCTCATTATCCGATTTTCCTTTGGGATCAAAATCGGAGCCGCCTTTGCCGCCGCCAATTGGCAACCCGGTCAAACTATTTTTAAATACCTGTTCAAAAGCAAGAAATTTAAGGATGCTTTGGTTCACGGAAGGAGCGAAGCGAAGACCGCCCTTATAAGGACCAATAGCACTGTTCATTTGAACACGGTATCCGCGATTTACCTGTACTTCATGGTTATCGTCCAACCAAGTTACCCGGAAAGATATGATACGCTCTGGTTCAGTAAGTCTTTCGAGAATCTTTTGTTCGAAAAACTCGGGATGGTTTTCTGTAATATAAGGAAATAGGTCCTCGGTAACTTCTTTTACAGCTTGTAAGAATTCTGGTTCATTTGGATTTCGTTTCTCAACGATGGAGATAAAGTCGTTATAATTTTTTGACATGTTTTAATTAGTAAAATTTCCCTTTGGCTGGCACTAATTTATGTATTTTTTAACGAACAACCAATATTTGTTAATTATTTACAAATAATAATCTATTTTAATGAAATTTCATACTTTATATTTATCATTTAAAACCGATTATTTATTGCTGAAATGTGTGTGCATTAATGTATTAGCCGTATTTTGTTCGATCTTTATTGGTAACAAGCGGATATGATTCTGTTTTAGTGTAAAACCTATACCCTTTTCTAGTATAGTTTTGTTTATAATTTATATTATGTTAAATAGAAGTTTTGGATATGCTCCTTCTGTATCGATTCCATAGTATTTATGTAAATCAGCAGGTTTTAATAATAAGCCGAATACTGGGATGTTGGTTGTAATAAAAGGAACCCAAACATGGTCTGAGTTCCTTAATAAATATTTAGGTTGAATATTTACGATTAATCGTCTTTGTTAGTCTACAGCTTGGATCATCAATGCGCCGACTGTTAAATTTGTGCGTGGATCAATAACAATGGCTTGAGAATTTGCGGCATTTTCCTGTTGTAAATCAAATACCAGATTCTCAGCAGATTTAATGGCTATTCGACCAATATCATTTAGTTTGATCGGGTCATGATATATTTTTTCCTGGGTATTGATATCAAATTTGTATAACACATCTACGATCTTAACCTTGGTTAATTTGCTGTGACTTTGAACGAGGTAAATTTGATCCGTATCCAAAGGTTTGTTGTCAAACCAACACACATTTGCCTGGATATTGCGTTCGAACTTTGGTGGATTTTCAACACTTGCTATGGTATCACCACGGCTGATGTCTACATCATCACTGAGATGGATAATGACCGACTGGCCATTTTCAGCCCGTTGAAGCTGCTGTCCATTGAATTCAATCGCTTTAACCGTGCTATATGTTTCTGCTGGATAAACAATGACTTGATCTCCAATCGTTAATCCCTCTCCTAATACCCGTCCCGCATATCCCCTATAGTCATGTAAATCATCGGTTTGCGGACGTACAACCCACTGGACAGGAAATCGCCAATTTGCGGCCTCATTTTCATGTATTTCCACGTGTTCGAGGTAATTCAACAGCGATTCACCTATATACCAAGGCATCCGTTCAGACTTATGGACAATATTATCACCCTTCAATGCTGAAACTGGTATAAAATCAACATCTTTAAGCCCGAGGTTTACCGCCAACGCCAAATAGTCGCTTTTGATCTGCTCATAGATTGCCGCACTGTAATCAACCATGTCCATCTTATTGACACAGACAAGTACTTGCTTCATTGCAAGTAATTTAGCAATAAAAGAATGGCGTTTTGTCTGTTCAATTACACCCTTTCTCGCGTCGATCAAGATGATGATCAAATCTGAGTTGGATGCGCCTGTGACCATATTCCTGGTATATTGAATATGTCCTGGAGCATCTGCTATAATATACTTTCTGTGATCTGTTTGAAAGTATTTATAAGCAACATCAATGGTAATTCCTTGCTCACGTTCGGCTTTAAGTCCATCCGTTAATATAGCCAGATCTACCGTACCGTCATCATTTTTGCGGTTCGCACGTTGTATCGCTTCCAGTTGGTCGTCCAGAATCGAGTTGGTATCGTATAATAATCGGCCGATTAGGGTGCTTTTACCATCATCTACAGAACCGGCTGTAATAAATTTCAATATATTCATTGTTGTCAATCTCAGGTATTTGATTTGAAATAGGGTTAAAAGTATCCTTGTTTTTTACGCTCTTCCATAGCAGCTTCAGATACTTTATCATCCATACGGGCTCCACGTTCACTCACGGTTGATGCTTTGATCTCAGCGATAATATCGTCCAGTTCTGTAGCGGTTGAATCCACTGCAGCAGTACAGGTCATGTCGCCAACCGTTCTGAAACGTACAGATTTCCGCTGAATAATTTCATCGGCGTCAATATTGAGAAATGGAGCCGCTGCCATCAACTGCCCATTACGCGTAATGACTTCCCGCTCATGACTGAAATAGATAGATGGCAAGGCAATTTGCTCACGCTTAATATAATTCCAAACATCCAATTCGGTCCAGTTGGAAATTGGGAAAACACGTACATTTTCACCTTTGTTTATCTTGCCGTTGAAAATGCTCCATAGTTCGGGTCGCTGTCTTTTGGGATCCCACTGGCCAAACTCGTCCCGTACAGAAAAGATACGTTCTTTAGCACGCGCTTTCTCTTCATCTCTACGTGCCCCTCCGATGCAAGCATCAAAACCATGCTTCGAAATCGTATCGAGTAACGTTACAGTCTGCAAAGCGTTACGGCTTGCATTTTTACCTGTCTGCTCAACCACTTTTCCTTGGTCTATACTATCCTGAACATAGCCGACAATGAGCTTCTCCCCGATGTCTTCAATCAATGAATCTCTGAAAGTAATGGTTTCGGGAAAATTGTGCCCTGTATCGATATGAACCAATGGAAATGGAAATTTACCTGGTCTGAACGCTTTTTTTGCTAGGTGGACAAGCGTAATCGAGTCTTTACCACCCGAAAATAAGAGTGCAGGCTTTTCAAATTGGCCAGCTACCTCCCTTAATATATATATTGCTTCCGCTTCTAAATGATCTAAATAGTCCATTCTCTGAAAATAATAAAATTTAAATTAATGAATTTGGGTTTAACTGTAGTTTTGTTAAGATTTAACAGCGTGCAAACCGCATTCTTTTTTACTTTGATCTTCCCACCACCATCGGCCGGCACGGAAATCTTCTCCCTCTTGTATCGCTCGGGTACAGGGCTGACAACCAATACTCGGAAAACCTTTGTCGTGTAATACATTGTATGGGATATAGTGTTCCTTACAGTACTTTTTTACCTCTTCAAAAGTCCAGTCAAACAAAGGATGTATTTTGATAATTTGGTTTACCTCATCGTATTCGATAAAGTCCATGTCATGTCTATTGGTAGACTGGTCCGAACGTATCCCTGTTATCCAAACTTTCTTTCCGCTGATTGCACGTTGCAGCGGCTCAATTTTTCTGATTCTACAACACTCTTTGCGGTTTTCTACCGATTCATAAAATGAATTTGGCCCCTTCTTGCTGATAAAATCTTCCAATAACGTGTTATTAGGACTGTACGTTTTAATCTGCAATGGATAACGCTCCAGTGTACGGCTCCATAACGAATAGGTTTCCTTAAACAGTCGGCCGGTATCCAATGTAAATAGTTGAATATCCAGATTATTTTTACCGATCCATTCCGTGATGATCTGATCCTCTATGCCGAACGAGGTTGAGAAAATGACTTCATTAGGAAACAACGAAGTCACGGTCTGCAGGAGCTCCACTCCTTTTTTATCTCCAATAATTTCTTTAAGTTCCTTAACGTTCATGGCGTAATATATCTTTTGTATGCTCGTTCAACTTCTTTACTTTAAATTCGAAGTCCCCTTTGAGCTGATCCCGATAAGTGCTCATGAGTGACAATGTTTCGTCTATTTCCTCCGGTAACAGGTCATTTAGCAACTCTTTGAGGCGCTTAGCTATCGTTGGTGACTTCCCGTTTGTGGAAATGGCGATTTTCAGATTTCCTTTTTTTACAATAGATCCGAGATAGAAATCACACAATTCAGGTTTGTCTGCTGCATTGAACAATATATTCTGTTCGGATGTTAAACTTCGGAGTTGATCATTGAGTTCCATATTGTTGGTTGCTGCAATGACCAGCTGTTTGTTCATCATATCATCTGAGGCGAACGGGCGGACGTGTAGATCAATCTGCGGATACTTTTTTAATAACTCCGCAAATTCTGGTATAATTTCCATAGCTACAATGGTCAGATTCAATGTTTTGTCATTGGATGCCAAAGCTTCAAATTTCTCCAGTGCAACTTTTCCTCCCCCGACAAGCAGGGTGTGGATCTGATTAAGTTTAACGAATATGGGAAAGAGTTGGTTCATGACTACAATGCTAATGCTTTTTCTTTAATTTCATGAAATGAACGGTGTTTAGCGACAACATCACCGATTACGATGATGGCAGGAACTCCTACTCTTTTCTCTACCGATTCATCAAGAATATTGTCTATCGTGCCAAGTACAACCTTTTCATTCGGTAACGAACCGTTTTGAATCAGTGCGATAGGTAAGTTATGTAGATTTCTTTCGCGGTAAATGGCTACGATTTCAGCCAGTTTACCATACCCCATCAAAATGACTACCGTAGCTTTGGATTCCGCGGCCAAATAAAGATCCGATGACAATGAGCCGTCTGACTTTGAGCCCGTTATGACCCAGAAGCTTTCACTAATTCCACGGTAAGTCAGCGGAAGTTGCTGCAATCCAGTTAGTCCAATGGCAGATGAGATCCCGGGGATCACTGCTGTTTCAATACCAAATTGCTGGACATAGTCAATTTCTTCCCCGCCACGACCGAAAACAAAGGGATCGCCACCTTTTAAGCGGACAACATGTCCATAATTTAACGCATAATCTACCAATAGACGATTTATTTCATCCTGAGAGGTTGATAGTTGTTCAGCACGTTTTCCAACATATATTTTGATACATGCTGTTTGTGCATAGTCCAGCAATTCATCATTTACCAACGCATCATATAAGATGACATCAGCTTTTTGTATGGCTTTGATTCCTTTCAGGCTGATCAATTCCGGATCGCCTGGTCCAGCTCCCACTAAAGTTACTTTTGCTTTTATTGACATTCTATTCCCTCCCTATACCAGTATCGGTGTTAAATTTTTACGTTGATAAACCTCATTGATAAACTTTGTAGCTTCTTTTAGGTATCCTGTTGCAAAGTGGTCGCTCGGTTCATTTTTACTGATCTGTAGTACCAATTCTGGAAAAGTTTTATCGAAACTGTATTCGCCTGTTTCCACAAAGTGAATTTGGAATTCGTTGATGACCGTGTTTTGGGTACTGGCACTGATTCCTTTATCCAACAACAGCGCCTTAGCAGCCTGTACAAAGGCGTTGTAAGCGTGGTAAATCGCATCAGAGAATTTTGACTCTTTAAATGTTTCATTTGCCCACTGCAATTTCTCTTCAGCCTCATAAATTAAGGTAGCAACCAAATCAATGACGACCCCCGCACACTCCCCTACACCGATAGCCGTCTGGAACGTTTCTTCGTGGCCCCAGTCTACAAATTCATCTGCAGCTAGGTTGGTAAGATCCGATAGCGGTTTCAGGAGATTGTAGAAGTAATTTTTGCCTTGTCTGTCATAATAGGCGTGAAAGTTTTCGTTTTCATCCGCATTTTTCTTGTAATCATTTAGCACCCACTCAACTACATGTAATACGCGCTTAGTGGGTACTTTTATGATACGTTCGGCAACTCGACCTTCACCATTACCGATGGTGCCGCCTCCTAGCATCACCTGTGCAGCCGGTACCACCTTACCTTCCGCCTTTACCGAACTCCCATGGAACCCAATATGCGCTAGACCATGTTGTCCGCAGGAATTCATACAGCCTGAAATCTTTATTTTTAGATCCCGATTAAAGACGAAATCCTGATGAAACTCTGCAATGTAGGACTCGATCACGCGTGCCATTTCCGTACTATTCGAGATACCAAGGTTACAGGTGTCGGTACCTGGACATGTCGTTACGTCTGCTGTACTGTCATAACCTGCCTGGGCAAGATCTAAGGATTGAAGCAATTGATAGATATGAGGTAGGGATTTTGCCGTCGCATATTTTAATAATAAGCTTTGGTTTTGTGTGATGCGGATATCGTCTGCAATTAAATCTTTAAGTCCCGCGACGAATGCCCTGGCTTTATCCGTACCAATGTCGCCAGTGGAAACGCGGACATACACCCCGTAGTATCCTTTCTGTTTCTGTTCGAAGGTATTGGTGTTTTTCCAAACCTGATAATTTAAATCGCTATCCAGGTCGAGGGATGACAATTGCTCGTCATTTGGTGCTGCAGGTTGCTCAATCTTATTTCGGTCGATTGGGTAGGTTTTTACCTTTGTTGCAATTTTTTCAGCTTCAATTAAATTGAGCACTTCTTCTAAGCCCAATTTCTGAATAAGGTATTTGAAACGGGCTTTATTACGGTTATTTCTTTCACCATAACGATCAAAGACACGAAGCGTGGCTTCTATATAAGGGATAAGTTCATCTTCCGGTAGGAATTCATTTGTCATGGATGCCAAGAAAGGCTGAGAACCCAGTCCGCCCCCCAACAGCACTTTGAAACCACGCGTTTCAATACCATCAACAAATTTTAATTTTGGAATAAAACCAAGGTCATGAATATAGGAAAACGCGCTATCTTCATCACTCGCAGAAAATGACATTTTGAATTTCCGGCCCATTTCCGCACATACGGGATTGCGCAAAAAATATTCAAAAGTTGCCTGAGCATACGGTGAAACATCAAAAGGTTCTTTAGGATCGATGCCCGAACTTGGCGAAGCCGTGACATTGCGCACGGTATTTCCACATGCTTCCCGTAATGTTATGTCATCTTCAGCTAACTTTGCCCAAAGCTCAGGAGTGCGATCTAGACTTACATAATGTATCTGTATATCTTGGCGTGTTGTAAGGTGCAAATTGCTGCTTGCATATTCATCTGATATTGCTGCAATTTTAAGCAATTGCTTGAACGTAACTTTTCCAAATGGGAGTTTTATACGAACCATTTGTACTCCAGGTTGTCGTTGTCCATATACCCCCCGAGCTAAACGCAACGATCTAAATTTCTCGTCTGCTATCTTGCCTTCGTGGAACAATCGAATTTTTTTCTCAAGTTCGATAATCTCCTTTTCCACGACTGGGTTTTCTAATTCTGTACGAAAGCTTTGCATAAAACTAATAAAATCTATTGATTTGGTATTCTTTTCTTGGTGTCAAATGTAAAAATATTTTTTTAATATTCTATAATATCTACCAAATTAATATATATTTGCCCTATAAAATTTAATATACAAAACCTGTAGACTATTAGGTGTAACGATGAGAAAGTGTTTTATTGTACTTGTTTTAAGCGTTTTAATCATATTGAAATTGACTTCCTGTGCGCCTGAAGTGAAGAATGGATATACGAGAGAGCATGGTTTTGAAGGTAATATTTCGCTATCAGGGGCTTTTGCGCTATATCCCTTGGCTGTAGTATGGAGCGAAGATTTTAAAAAAATACATCCGAATGTTCGATTTAATATTTCTGCCGGTGGCGCCGGCAAGGGCATTGCCGATGTCCTTACTGGAATGGTTGATATTGGGATGGTGTCGAGAGATCTGCATGAGCAGGAAGTAAAAAAAGGAGCTGTTCCAATTATTGTGGCAAAAGATGCTGTCATATGTACAATCAATCCAGCAAACCCTAATTATCCTGCTATCTTGAGGCGTGGTTTGAGCCGTGAAGAACTGTTGAACATTTTTGTGAATAAAAAGTTCAAGACGTGGAAAGAAATTGATCCACGTTTTACGGCGGATCCTATCCATGTGTATGTACGATCAGATGCTGCGGGGGCAGCTGAAACCTGGGCTAAATTTTTGGGAAATAAGCAAGAGGATCTGCAAGGAATAGGAATTTTTGGTGATCCTGGGATTGCTCAAGCGATTAAAGACGATATACATGGTATCGGTTTCAATAATATTAATTATGTCTACAACCTTAAAACTAACAAGGTTTTTGACCGTATAGCTGTTGTTCCTTTAGATATTGATGAAAATGGACGTATCGATGAAAATGAACAGTTTTATGGTACACTACCTGAATTAACAGAGGCCGTAGCCACGGGCAAATATCCGGCTCCCCCTTCAAGGGAGTTAACCTTTGTAACGCGAAACAAGACCGAATCCCTTCTTTTGAAGGAGTTTATTTCTTTTGTGCTTCAGAAAAATGCACAGTCGCAGCTGCTTGAAAATGGTTATGTTCCACTAAATGAAACACTGGTAAAAGAAGAACTTAATAAGTTATAGCATGCTAAATACTCGCCTCGTAAAAGATATCCTCGTTAAGCGGACCACTTTACTCCTGTTGCTAATATCACTCTCAGTTGTGGTAATTATAGCGGTTGGTTTGACGGTCAAATCAATTCCTTTATTTAAATACAGTGATATTTTTCAGCTGTTAGCGGGTAAGCTGTGGTCACCAATGAAAGGGTCTTTTGGCTTTTTGCCATTTATAGCCGGTACGCTTGCTGTTACTTTGATCTCGCTAGTAATTGCAATCCCGTTGTGCATATTAACTGCTGTGTACCTAACAGAGTATGCGTCTGATGCGTTGAAAAACATGATGCTTCCATTGGTCAATATCTTAGCTGCAATTCCACCTGTGCTTTATGGGGTGTGGGGTGTGTTGTTTATCGTGCCGCTGATTCAGCTGTACATTGCATCGGTTTTTGGTGTTGTGACCTCTGGATATTCAGTGCTTGCTGGGGGCATTGTATTGGCTGTGATGATCTTCCCTATCATGATCTCCATTATGGTGGAAGTTCTTCAAACCATTCCTTATGATCTGAAGGCTGCCTCACTATCTTTGGGAGCAACGAAATGGGACACCATCAAACACGTTATACTCAAAAAAGCTAGACCGGGCATTGTTGCTGCCATCGTTTTGTCTACATCCAGAGCTTTTGGTGAAACGATAGCGGTATTAATGGTCTGTGGAAATGTTGCAAAGGTGCCGACTTCGATATTTGATGCGGGGTATCCTATCCCTGCGTTAATTGCCAATAATTTCGGAGAGATGATGTCAATCCCACTTTATGAGTCAGCTCTGATGTTCTCAGCACTGCTTTTATTTGTGATCATATTTATTTTTAATTTAAGTTCCCGTCTCATATTAAGACGACTGGAAGGAGGTCAGCATGGATAATACCAGAAGACGGTTACTGAGCGAAAAAGTAGCGAAAGTTTTTATGCATCTTTCGGGTATAACGGTAACAGCTTCGCTGTTTTTTATAGTCGGCACGATATTGTATAAGGGACTTCCCTATCTCAATTGGGAAATGGTCAGTCAGTTGCCTAAAGGTGGGTTTTACATCGGAAAGGAAGGTGGTATTTTGAATGCTATCTTGGGTTCGCTGTACTTGGCTGGTGTTTCAACTGCGCTGTCTGCGCTGATCGGGATTCCGATTTCGTTATATCTGAATATCTATTTGGGAACGAACTCCAAAATAACACAGTTTTCGAAATTATTGTTCGATGTATTGTATGGCGTCCCTTCAATTGTCTATGGTGCTGTAGGTTTCGGAATTATGGTCTATTTGGGTATTCGGGCTTCCCTATTGGGGGGTATTATTACAGTAACGCTACTGACTATTCCAATTGTGGTACGTACTGTGGACGAGTTGATCAAGACCATTCCAGAAGACCTGAAAAACGTTACCCTTTCATTGGGTACCACCCGCTGGGAATTGGCTAAGGTGATGCTGAGAAGTGTTCGTACAGGCCTACTTACAGCTGTTTTACTAGCCTTTGGTCGTGCCATTGGTGACGTGGCGGGAGTTTTATTGACTACTGGTTTTAGCGATAATCTCCCTAAATATATCGATGAGCCGGCGGCAACATTACCTTTATCTATATTTTTTCAGTTAAGTAGCCCTATCCCCGAGGTACAGGGTCGGGCGTATGCCTCAGCTTTAGTTTTAACAATCATTATCTTAATTATTGTAGTATGCACTCATATCCTTCAATCGAAACAAAAGAATCGCCGATAGTAAATCCCTTGATAGATCCGCATATTGAAATAAAGGATCTTAACGTGTATATTGACGGACGTCATATACTGAAAAATATCAACCTTGCATTGCCAAACAATAGTGTAACTTCCATTATTGGGCCATCGGGATGTGGGAAAACAACGCTTTTAAAAACACTAAATAGGTTGGTAGACGATACTAAGGGGGTTGAAATAACAGGCTCCGTTCTGGTTAACGGCGAGGATATCTATGGTAAGAATGCCGAAGTAACACATATCAGGAAGAAGATGGGGTTGCTTTCACAGAAGCCTTATCCATTGCCAATGTCCATTTACGATAATGTCGCCTATGGTCCACGAATACATGGTACCCGAAGTAAGAAAGAGCTGGATAAGATTGTCGAAACTCAATTGCGTAATGTTGCTTTATGGGACGAGGTAAAGGATCGTTTAAGTCACTCCGCTAGCGGATTGTCTATCGGTCAGCAGCAAAGGCTCTGTTTGGCGAGAGGATTAGCTGTGGAACCTGAAATTATCCTTGGGGATGAATCCACATCTGCTTTGGATCCATTGTCGACTGCTAAAATTGAGGAGTTGTTGATTGAACTGAAGAAAGATTATACCATCGTCTTGGTGACGCACATCCTTCGGCAGGCGCGGCGGGTATCAGATTATATACTTTTTGTCTATGATGGTGAAGTTCTTGAGTTTGGTCCAACAGAACAGGTTTTACTGAATCCGCAAAATGAAATTACAAAACAGTACGTGAAAGGATTTATATCCTAAATGTAGCGAATATATTAGCAGGATGAATGATGCGGGATCGTTCTAATTAAAAGATGAATGATCCCGCATCTTATTTTGCCACAGTATCAGTTTAACTATAAATCCTTATTTTAGCTGAAAAAGATCATCTACACCCAATATTTTCTTTGATGTAAATCCTTCGGCATATTTCGCCTGGATATAGCGTCCAAATTCGCGTGCCCTCGCAGCTGTTGATTCCATGAAATCGGGATTGGAAATATAGGTCTGCGGTTCATCCGGGTTCACATTTTCTCCGGTATAAAATTGAGTTTTATAGGCGAGTACAGATTTTTCTTTAATAGGATAATAATCCGTTATATCAATGACAACATCAGGTTTGATATAGTAGTCCTGTACAAATTGGAGTACCAATCGGGGGCGGTAAGCTTCTTGAATAATATTGTCCTGGTCGAGAGTTTCCACCCTCCTTAAGCCCGCGAGAAAACAGGCTTCATTGACCATTTGCCCAGCTCTTCCATGGTCTGGGTGGCGATCAGTAATGGCGTTTGTAATGACGATTTCCGGCTGATATTTCCGGATAACTTTTATAACCGCCATTTTTTCCATTTCGGCATTTTCAAAAAAACCATCTCTCAGTCCAAGATTCTCTCTAACGGTTAATCCTAAAATTTCTGCGGCATCTTTTGCCTCCTGAGATCGGGTCTCTGCTGTGCCGCGCGTACCAAGCTCCCCTTGAGTCAAGTCGACAATTCCTACTTTTTTTCCTTCAGCAACATATTTTGCCATCACACCCCCAGCGCCTAGTTCAGCATCATCCGGATGGACAGCAATGACAAGTAGATCTAATTTTAGCATATAAATAATCCTCTATTTAATTTAACTTCCCTTCTTATAGTAAATCATTCCGTTTAACCGATGAGTGGTCTTGGCAATTAGAATATGCTATAGGAAGCAGCTGCAAAGGTAAGCAGTTTAAAGATTACTCTTGTAAAAGACGTTCAATATTGCGGCAAATTTTACTTGATAATGGCGAAGTAATTGGATAATAGAAGTCTATGACTTCTCCTTTCCTATTTATCAGGTATTTGTGAAAATTCCACAAAGGTTTACTGTTGATATTTCCGTTTTGCTCTTTATTGGAAAGAAAACTGTACAGGGGGGATGTATATTCACCAATAACATGGCTTCGTTTAAAGACAGGGAAACTCACCTGTTGATTGATTCTGCAGAATGTTTCTAGCGTGCCACCAGTTAATGGTTCCTGATTCCGAAAATTATTTGCTGGAAATGCCAGGATCTCGAAGCCTTGATCTTTGTACTTTTGATAGAGTTTTTCGAGCGATTTAAACTGTCTGGTCAATAGACATTGACTAGCGGTATTGACGATGAGCAGTACTTTCCCTTCAAAATCTGCTAGCGATCTTTTTTTACCGTTAAACTGGAGTGCATCGAAGTCGTATACTGTTTTCATCTGGTTTTCGTTTAAGTGTTCACATAACAGGCTGTGTTCTCGACTTTTCGAATTCCCTAATAATATTTTCAATGGCAAAGTCTTCTTTAGGGTCATAAGTCGACTTTAAGTTGTGCCCAAATATTTTTGCAACTCCTTGGTAGAAAAATGCGGAAAGCCCGCCCTTCATTTCTTTTACCATTTCGTAGCCTGTATGTCCGGTATAGCGATCGATCAACTTAATGAGTATTTTGCCTTGAGAAACCGTCATATTTTTGATTTCTCTATCAAACATCTGTTTGACATCGTTTTCACATTTCTCCACTAGGGCTTTTTGTTCTTTTTTGTCCGCCGTCAACGCAAGTTCTCTATCCAGTTGATCATATCTTTTTTGCGCATATATCGCATAAGGCAGAACCTTTAGGACATTTCTTCTAAAGCGAAGATATTCTCTGCGCGCTTCTTCACTCGACCAGGTTCTTTTGGCTACAACGGTGACAGTGGGGATAGGAAACCACGGTAGCACTTCTCCATTTGGCAATGTTGTTGTCAGATAGCTGTTTACGGTCTCCTGAGCTCCTTCTCCATAAAGAGGCAGCGTAAGCGACTGAGACTGTGCCCTGCTGGACAAAGGCCCTGTTAGAAAAAGTAAACAAAACAAAATTGTCTTCATCTGGGCAATTATATAACGCTTTTTAATTTGTCAATGCTATAATATTTTGGTAGATTTATTACAAAATAAGTTAGCTTGAAAATAGTGTTCAAGAATACATTAACTAAATTACACAAATTTACTCAAAAAACATCATTTACCAGTAACGTTTATGAAAGATTATGTGATTGATATTGAAGCAGAAAACAAAGAGATAAGGAAACGTTACCGAGCATTGTTACGCGCTTGTAAACCTACTTTACAGCGTGGGGACAAGCAGGAGATCCGGAAGGCATTTGACTTAGCATTGGATAGCCATAAGGAAATGCGACGCAAATCAGGAGAGCCTTATATCTATCACCCAATTGCTGTTGCCCAGATTGCTGCCGAAGAGATTGGTTTAGGGACAACATCTATAGTATGCGCGTTGCTCCACGATGTAGTTGAAGATACCAATGTAACATTGGATGAAATTGAAGAAATGTTTGGTAAAAAAGTTCGTCGGATTATCGATGGACTGACTAAAATTTCGGGAATTTTTGATCCAAATAGTTCCATGCAGGCGGAGAATTTTAGAAAAATGCTGCTCACGCTTGCAGACGATGTTCGTGTCATTCTTATCAAATTAGCGGATAGGCTGCACAATATGCGCACGATGGAATTTATGGCTCGGGATAAGCAGCTGAAAATTGCTTCGGAAACGAGTTACCTTTATGCGCCATTAGCCCATCGTTTGGGACTTTACGCAATAAAATCTGAGTTGGAAGATCTCTCGATGAAATATACCGATCCGGATACTTATAAATTTATCGCACGAAAACTCAATGAGAAAAAAGCGGAGCGTGAGCGGTTTATAGGTGATTTTATCGATCCCATCAAAGAGATATTGGAGGAACAAGGAATCAAAGCTTCGGTATTTGGCCGCCCCAAATCAATTCATTCCATATGGAATAAGATGCGGAAAAAATCGATTCCTTTTGAAGAAGTTTATGACCTGTTTGCCATACGTATTGTTATCGATGCTGTAGATGAGAAGGAAAAGACGGAGTGCTGGAAGGTCTACTCGATCGTCACCGATTTGTATCGTCCTAATCCCGACCGGCTTAGGGATTGGATTTCCTCGCCGAAAGGAAATGGTTATGAGTCATTGCATACCACAGTAATGGGGCCTCGAGGGCAGTGGGTGGAAGTTCAGATTCGTACTAAACGAATGAATGAAATTGCCGAAAAGGGGTTTGCGGCACATTGGAAGTACAAAGAATCAAATTCTGATTCCGGTTTGGATCAATGGATCAAAAAGGTACGCGATGTATTAAGCAGTCCAGATCAGAATGCAATGGATTTTGTGGATGATTTTAAAATGAATCTGTTCTCGGATGAGATTTTTATCTTCACTCCGAAAGGAACATTGATACAACTGCCCAACAATGCCACGGCTTTAGATTTTGCATTTGAAATTCACTCAGATATTGGGGCAAGCTGTATTGGAGCTAAAGTAAACCACAAGCTGGTTCCTTTGAGTCATATTCTACAAAATGGGGATCAGGTCGAGATTATTACATCGAGCAAGCAATCTCCTAAGGAGGATTGGTTAAATTTTGTCGTAACTGCAAAAGCCAAATCCAAAATTAGGTCTTCATTAAAAGAAGAAAAGAGAAGAGTTGCGGAAGATGGAAAAGAGATATTGGAACGAAAGTTAAAATCACTCAAAGTGACGTATAACACGGACAATATTAACAAAATTGCCAATTTTCTCAAGTATCCCAGTTCACAAGATCTGTTCTACAATGTTGCCAAGGGAATAGTCGATATGAGGCAATTACGAGAGTATGTTGCGCATGAAAAGGCCGTTGAAGTCAATATAAATAGCTCTTCTGGAAATCAATTTAACGCACATATCGGCGGATTAGTCGAAAAGATCAATAAGAAGGAGTTCGATACGATTTTGATTGGTGATGATATGCAGAAAGTCGATTATACTTTAGCTCCGTGTTGCAACCCTATCCCCGGTGATGATATCTTTGGATTTTTAACGGTTAATGACGGAATAAAGATTCACCGTACGAGCTGTCCAAATGCTTCAAAATTGATGGCAAATTATGGGTACAGAATTTTAAAAGCGCGATGGGCCTCCACAAAGGATTCTGCATTTTTGACTGGTTTGCATATTGTTGGTATCGATGATGTTGGATTGGTAAATAAACTAACAACTGTGATTTCCCAAGAATTTACGGTCAATATCCGATCATTGTCGATTTCAAGTAATGATGGTATTTTTGATGGTAATATTATGGTGTATGTGAATGATACTGCTCAACTTGAAAGTTTAATGAGAAATTTAAAGCAAGTTAGAGGAATAACAGGTGTTAATCGGTATGAATCGGAAAGCTAGTCTTTAGCATTTGGATTCAAAATCGCTTTTAAGCGCCTACCTTGCCCCTATTTTTAATAGCGGAAATATCAATCCTAATTGGTAAATTTGTACAAGAATATTTTTACTATGAATCAAGCTGAAAATTTTGCAACTGTAAAAAAAATCTTCGAGGCCTACTTAGAAAATAAAAATCTAAGAAAAACACCAGAGCGCTATGCGATCTTGGAAGAGATTTATTCACGTACCGACCATTTTGATGTAGAGTCTTTATATATCCATATGAAGAACAAAAAATACCGTGTCAGTCGTGCTACAGTTTATAATACCCTAGAACTTTTGGTATCTTGCGATCTGGTTACAAAGCACCAGTTTGGCCGGAACATGGCGCAATTTGAAAAATCTTATGGTTTCAAACAGCACGATCACGTGATCTGCATTGAGTGCAATAAGGTTGTTGAGTTTTGTGATCCCCGTATCAACCAAATTCAGAGTCTGATGGGAGATCTTTTAAAATTTGACATTAAGCACCACTCGCTCAATTTGTATGGCGTGTGTCAAGACTGTCAACTTAAGAACAAAAAAGAAGAGGCTGTAGTGCACACAGCTATTTCAAATTAATCTTATATTTTCTTAAATATAATAGTACATTTGTTCAGGAATGTTCAGGAGAAAAATTCCTGAACATTTTATTTTTAAATAGAGTCTATTTTTATTAATAACATTTAATTACTATACTTTAAAAGCTATGCAAGTTGATGTGCTTTTGGGCTTACAATGGGGTGACGAGGGTAAAGGTAAAATCGTAGACGTATTTTGTCCTAAATACGATTTGATCGCTCGTTTCCAAGGCGGCCCTAACGCCGGACACACGTTGGAATTCGATAACAAGAAATTCGTACTCAACACAATTCCATCTGGTATCTTCAATGAAGGTACACTAAATCTTATAGGTAATGGTGTCGTTATCGATCCGATTATCTTAAAAAGAGAGTTAGACAATCTAAAGACAGCTGGTTTTGATCCGGTGGGTAAAGGCAATTTGGTTTTAGCGCGCAAAGCACACCTTATTCTGCCGACACACCAATTATTGGATGCTGCCTCAGAATCAAATATGGGTGCAGGTAAAATTGGATCTACGTTAAAAGGTATTGGGCCAACTTATATGGATAAAACCGGTAGAAACGGTTTACGTGTAGGTGATACAACGCTTCCAGATTTTCAGGAGCGTTACCAGAAGTTGAAAGAAAAACATCTTAATATTCTTTCACATTATGGTGATATACCAGATTTTAGTGAGAAAGAGAAAGCATTTTTAGATGCTATCGAATTCATTAAGTCAATTCCACATGTGGATTCAGAACATTTGGTGAATCAATATTTGAAAGAAGGTAAACGCGTGTTGGCTGAGGGAGCGCAAGGCACACTTTTGGATGTTGATTTCGGTTCTTACCCTTTTGTTACTTCCTCTAACACCACTACAGCAGGAGCTTGTACAGGACTTGGTATTGCGCCAAATAAAATTGGTAAAGTATACGGTATCTTTAAAGCCTATGCTACTCGTGTGGGTGGCGGTCCCTTCCCTACTGAACTTCATGATGAGACTGGTGAGAAATTACGTCAACTGGGGCATGAATTTGGAGCGACTACAGGCCGTGCCCGTCGTACTGGTTGGATTGATATTCCTGCTTTGAAGTATGCGATTATGTTGAATGGCGTTACAGACTTGATTATGATGAAGGCTGATGTATTAGATACTTTCGATAAAATCTACGCCTGTACGCACTACAAATATAACGGTGAAGTGATTGATTATATGCCTTATGAAATTATCACACATCAAGCGGAGCCTATTTTGGAAGAAATTGACGGCTGGAAACAAGATTTGACCGGTATTACATCTGAACAGGAAATACCTGAAGCATTAAAAAATTATATTTCTTATTTAGAGAAAGCTCTTGAAGTGCCTATTACAATCCTATCGGTAGGCCCTGATCGTAAACAAACATTAGCTTTATCGAAATAAACTATGCGGATCGAAAGTTTTGCTCTTCTCGATTCTAAAGACAAATTTCATCAAAAAGCCCTACACTGGTCGGGGCAATTTGATGAAATTTCTTTCTTTAATAGTAATGGGATGTCCGATCAATGGGGCAAATTTGAACAGGTAATGGCTGTCAAGGCATTGCATTCGTTCCGCGCAAATCAAAATGTATTTGACGGGCTCGATGCTTTTTTGAAATTACATCGATCTGAATTTATACCTGGATTTCTTTCCTATGATCTTAAGAATGAGATCGAAGAATTGCAAACTACGGGAAAGGATGAGCTCGAGTTTCCGGAAGCTTATTTTTTTGTGCCGGCAATTACGATTCGATGGACTGGTGATCAGGTGCATATTGAAGCTGAAGATCCTGTTGCAATTTATCAGGCTATTTCCGATACTCAGATCCCTGAGGCGTTGCCAATTGCTGTGCATGTGCAATCGCGCTGGACAAAAAGTGAATATACCGAAGCTTTTGAAAATGTACAGGCACATATTCAGCGTGGAGACATCTATGAAGTAAACCTTTGTCAGGAATTTTTTGCTGAAAATGCTGATGTTTCTCCCTTTGAAGTCTATCATCGTTTGAATTCCATATCACCTACTCCATTTAGTTCATTTTTCAAGTTAGGGCATCATTTTATCATGAGCGCTTCCCCCGAACGATTTTTAGCGAAACAACGAGGAAAATTGATTTCTCAACCTATTAAAGGTACTGCGAAAAGGGGAACGAATGCAATAGAAGACCAAGAAATTATTGCTGACATGTTGAGATCAAAAAAAGAAATTGCAGAAAATGTGATGATTGTAGACTTGGTTCGTAATGATTTAACGCGTAGCGCTTTACCCGGAACTGTTGAAGCTACCCGCCTTTTTGAGATCCAGTCATTTAAACAGGTGCATCAAATGATTTCGACCATTACCTGCGTTCAGGCACCACATGTTGCCAATGTGGACGTCATTAGAAATACTTTTCCTGCAGGTTCAATGACCGGTGCTCCTAAAATTGCTGCAATGCAGATTTGCGATCAGCTTGAAGCCCGGAAGCGTGGTATCTATGCTGGATCTATTGGTTATTTTGATACTGTACATGATGAATTTGATTTTAACGTCGTTATCCGTTCATTACTTTACAATAAACAAAAAAGGTACCTTTCTTTTCATACTGGAGGAGCGGTTACTAATCAGGCAGATGCCGAACACGAGTATCAAGAGTGTCTTTTGAAAGCTTCCGCCGTCCTGAAAGCGTTGGGGACTAGCTTGGACGACTAAAACTATACTAATTTTGTAGAGAATATTTTTTGCTTCAAGTATTTTTTCGACCTTTGTTCCGTTGGCTTCACAGATTCCCTATATCGATTTACATACGCATCGGAATTATCCGGTCAGCGAGCTCGAAGTTCGTTCTATAAAGAATGTTGCGCTGAACCATTCAGAGCTCGTTACTGAGGTCGATTGTTCAGTAGGTTTGCACCCATGGTATATCAATGGGAATACTGAACACGATTTAGGACTAATGGCCAACGCATTAGAACGAAAGCAAGTTTTAGCTATAGGTGAATGCGGTATAGACAAAACGATAGAAATTCCCCTCACTGATCAGCAGTCTATCTTTGATAAACAGGTTTGCTTAGCCCAAAAATATCAGAAGCCGCTAATCATTCATTGTGTGCGCGCTTTTGAGGAGATCGTAAGCAGCCTGAAAAGATTAGATTTTAAAGAACCTGTCATTTTTCATGGATATCGTAAAAATTGGATTTTGGGTCAACAATTAATACGCAAAGGTTATTATTTATCCATTGGCCAACACTGTCTGAATGGAAGTCAGGATGAGCTTTTACAACATATTTCACTCTGTCATCTGTTTCTAGAGACAGATACAAATACGATGATAGAAATTAATGCCCTTTATTGCTACGTAGCTCAGGTGAGATCGATAGCAGTGGAAGAGCTAAAATGCATTATATATCAGAATTATAAGAAAGTATTTAATAAATGAGCCAGCATATGTTGTTTATTCCTATTGAATGAAATACGCGGGCTTCATCATGAAATAAAAAATTGAATTAAATAAATGAAAGATTTAAGTTGGCTGTCACGTACCGAAGCATTAATTGGTCGAGCGGCGATTGAAAAATTAGCAAATTCGCATGTGATGGTATTGGGATTAGGCGGTGTGGGGTCATTTGCAGCAGAATTTATATGCCGGGCAGGTGTGGGGAAAATGACCATCATCGATGGAGATACAGTAGATCCGTCCAACCGTAATAGACAACTACCAGCCTTGGCGACCAATCATGGCGAGGCGAAAGCTGAGATTATGCGTCAACGATTGTTAGCGATAAATCCCGAGTTAGACTTGACGGTAATACAGGATTTTATCATTCCAGAAAAGATACCTGCATTATTGGAATTGTCTCCGGACTACTGCGTAGAAGCTATTGATAGTATTACACCTAAACTATTTTTCATTCGAAGAGCGTTGGAGGCCAATATACCTTTTGTGAGTTCAATGGGTGCAGGAGGAAAAGTGGATCCCACAAAGATCAAAATTGACGATATTGGTAAATCGTATAACTGTAAACTGGCGCATCACATTCGTAAGAAATTGCGGAAACACGGTATTCGGGACGGTGTTAAAGTAGCCTTTTCAACCGAATTGCCAAATAAGGATTCTTTGCTGTATACTGATGGGAGTAATTTTAAAAAATCAGCTTATGGAACAATGTCTTATCTACCTGCAGCGTTTGGTGGGGCGATAGCATCAGTTGCTATACGAGATTTGATCGAAAATGTGTAACTTGGTTGTATAAATAGACATATGAAGTAAAGGAAGCTATCCCTCAAATTTGGTTGGCTTCCTTTATAAGATATTAGCGGCTAATAACCCCTTTCATATCAATACCTTTAGGCTTGATATGTTCTAATCTTTTCCTAAGCGTATCTATTTTTGATTTTTCAAGATTCCCAGTTGCTACGATAATTCCCTCCTTAACCTGAGCGGTAATAGTAGGAAAATCTTCCAGAACCAGGTTGACATCCCTCGTCAAGGTAGAATCAACCGCTCCACCAATAATTTCATGATATTTTTCACGCGCATCTTCAGGTTCAGGGAGGTTTACCATGATATTGTTATGAATGGATTTTATATTTTCCCCACCTGCCATTTTCGTTTTGTCTTCTATATGCTGCTTAAGCGAATCAGAACCAATCTGTCCATCCAGCGTAACATTTCCTTCTTCAACATTCACTTCGATACCAGGCGTATTTTCTAAGGCCGCTTGGATTGTTGATTTGAGTTTTTCGTCCGATTCGGGCGATCTACAAGCGTGAATTAAGGATAAAGCTCCTACTGATAGGGTAAAAAATAATTTATTTAATTTCATGTCATTCGTCATATCTGTACTTTATAAGAACAGATGAAGCGCACTATTGTTTAATTTTTAAGCTTTTAACTACCTAATAAATTGCATTCACTTTTTGGTTGACAGCGTTAAATACAAAACTATCTCCTATTTTCTTTCCGATAAGTAGCTGTCCGATGGGCGATAACGGCGAGATGATGAAGATCGTACTATCCCCTACTTTCACCGCTCCAATACTTGTTGCAATAAAGTAAAAGCCTACATCAGTTTGAACGAGCGATCCTGCTCGAGCAATGGGTGTTTCATTACGGATTACAGGTTGTATGTTGAGTAGTTGTTGTAAGTCTTTATTAGCTTCCAGAAGTTGCTTTTGGTAACGATTGATATCCTGCTGAATCATTTCGCGTGAAGTTTCATATTTGTCACCAGCGCTACTTTTAGTGTCATCGGTGCTCGAGTCTCTTGCTGTTTCCAAAGCAGATGCTATCATTGAAATCCGATCGTTAGTACGTTTTAGCGCTATTTCGAGGAGCTCGTGTTTGGTGTCGAAATAATTATTTGTCATCCCGAAAATTAAGCAATAAGTTTTATTCCAAAAAAAATAAAAACAATACGCTTACTGTCAATAGCATATAATAAAGTGAACGGTAAATAGTACAAATAAAGTTGCAATAACTTAAAAAATTGCTACATTTGTGCACTGAAACACGGAAAGGTGTCAGAGTGGTCGAATGAGCAGTCCTGGAAAGACTGTATACGGGATGACTGTATCGAGGGTTCGAATCCCTCCCTTTCCGCTGAGACGTAAAAACGCAGTTTGAGGCATGGAAAATAAGTCCCTCACTCTCCGCAAGATTTGAAAGATTATACCTTTCAAATGGTCTAAAAAGCTTTAAAGCCTGTAATTTTTAAAAATTGCAGGCTTTTTTTTTCAGCTGGAAATCGCAAAATTTTTAAAAACACTCCTAATTTTTGTGGCAGATTTGTGGCAGTTTCACAAGTCAAAAAAAACTGCCACAAAATGCAGTTTAAAATACTGTATATCAACATGTAAACCTCTTTAACGACTTGACCGAAGAGCAACATATTTCGAACTTTAACTTAATAAAATTTGGATTATGCTTGAAAACAGTTTTGGTGAAATGTTCTTTTTGAAAACACCTGAGAAAAAAGAAAGTATTAGAGTAGTGTATTTGAGAATTACCGTTGATGGTATTCCAAAAGAGATTTCGACAAGACGAAAATGGGATGTTGCCCGTTGGAATCAAAAATCAGAACGGGCTTCTGGAAGTAAGGAAGATGCAAAATCACTGAATTACTTTTTGGATTCTTTATCCAATCGTATTTCTAACTATCGCACAGAACTCATCAATAATGACCAGACCATTACTGCTCAGAAGCTCATTGATTTTGTACGGGGAAAAACGTCTCACGAGTAAAAGTGCTTGAGGAGTTTACTGCACATAATGCTGAAATACTCGCTTTGGTAGATACCGGAGAGTATGCTATTGGTACGTATGATCGTTCCAGATTGCTAAAAGACATGTAACGAAATTTATAAAGTTGAAATATAATCGGGATGATATTTAAGCAGCGATGAACTTCGCAGGCTTGAAAATAAAGTCTTTACTTCTGAAAACTTCTCTTTGTTTCGGTTGATTGCTACCAGTCATCCATCCAATCCCTATATAAGGGCTGATCGTATAAAATCGATCCTCCTTGTACCCACAGAATAGATTTGATAAGTTAAAAAGTACGTCCCAATAGACATGATAGTATTTAAATTCTTGATATTCAAGCCAATACCATCCCAAGGTTTTCCATCATAACGCACACCTGTTGAGTGAGATGGTTCAAAATATTGGGTTAATCCTTTCACTTTAAAACCACTTACGCCAACGCGAGCCCCAATACCAGGACTAAACCATTTACCTAAATTAAATGAATAAAATGGGGTCAAACGCTCCGTAAATTTCATTTGTTTATCATGGTCACCTAAATAAATTTGAGCTCCCGCTCCTACATTGATAAAGAAATTATCACCGAAACGATTTGTACCAACTCTGTACTTATCTGTATCTAAAGTAATTGAAGTGTCTTGCTTTGTAGCCAACGACTGAGCCTGGATAGCGTTAAAACTTCCAAGAAGGCAAAGAGAAAGTATTGTTACTCTTCTGATATTAAGATTGTTCATTTTTTTATAAATTAAACGTCAATTCCCATAAAAATTAGGGAACAATTTTTATGGGAATCAAAAAACTAGAAATTGATTCCCATAAAGCTGCTATTTTAGATTTTAAGGAGTTCGATCAACCCCCATATAATGAGATTGGGCTAGGAGAACAGCAAATGCGTTTCCAAATAAAATAGAATTTGCTACAGCCCAACTACCATATGTCTTGGGGTATGCCGGCGAATTATATGCGGCAGCGCTACCATATATTGGCTTTAATATTGGAAAGTCATTGTTATTTGTCGCGAATGGTTCAATTGTGAAACTATTATAGATTCCCCTCTGTAACTCATTAGCTAAAAAACCTGTATCACCAACATAAAACACATTTCGAGTTTTATGACGAAACATGGATGTTCCGGTCTGAACTGCATAATTACTCGTATTAGACGAATATGTCTCAACTACACCATTAGGAATATTTTTAATATAAAGAGTTTGAGAAGCATCTTGTCCCCAATTCTTATTTCTTATATCACCAAACGGCCATGTTAATACATCGACATCCGTTGCATTAATAATTGGATAAATCGCGCCCCCACTATCATATCCAGCAATTGAGATTGCAGAAGCAGCATTATTTGGGTCTAACAATTTTTTCATAAAATCAGTAACATAAGGGGTGGACGTTTCAGTCATAAAGAACACTACACCACCTCTATTTATATATTTCAATAATGCATCATAATCCGCAGTGTTATATCCACTAAACATTGCACAAATTACCACATCAGGATACTGTGCCGGATCAGACAAAGCATTTCTAAGTAAGTTTGGACTGACGCTGATGTATTTGTGTGCGAAACCGTCAATACGGAAATAGTTACTGCTTAATCCAAAATTCCCGGGGTTATTTAGAAAGTTAAAGGACGCTTTTGCATCAGCGGCATAACCATAGGCTAAACTTCCTCCAGCGTGCAATATCGTCTTCTTTGGAAATACCTTCCACATATCCAAACTTCCCAATAATATTTTTCCTGCAGCTGGGGAATTAAAATCAAACTGAATTTTCCCTCCGTTTGGCATCGTAGATGTCAAGTTGATGCTTTGGCCATTGATTAATTTAATCTGCAGCTCTGTAAAGTCAATCTTATAACTTGACAGCGATAGATCAGCCGTATAATAACGGGCACTTTTAAAACGAGTTGAACCAGGATCTACATTTGTAAAATCTAAAGTGGTAACTGGAACAGTAGTTAAACTTCCAGTCAAGGCGCCACCAAAAACATCAAACATTCCGGTTTTGATATAGTCATTTTGTGCAAAACTTGCTGTCATTACTGTAATATCACCAAACAAACCACGGGTGCTAACCTCGGTTTTGATCTGCTGCAGTTGATGTTTAAAAATAATAGGCAGCTGGTTGTTACCCGCTGATGTTGCTTTAAACGTACCTTTCGCATACAGTAAAGGCCTATTCGATTTTGTTGGTATTTTTGGATTACTTGTACTAAATGCTGGAATATTATCCTCACTGTCATAAGAATATGCCCACCAATCATAATCCTGATTTTTGATCACATCTAACGTCATAACCGTGCCTGCCACTCCTTGAAGAGAATACTCATATTTCTTTGCTTCCCTATTATACATGATCAACCAATATTTAATCCCGTTATTCATTGGAGTATCCGCAGCTTTTTTATTGATTGAAGCATAAGTGGAACTTTTGGAAAGCACGGTATTCGATGGTTGCCCTGTGCCAAAAGAAATATCAGAGCCCTCTGATGAAACAACTTCAATGTCAAATTCACCAATTTTTAGCCTTTTGTTACTTACAACAGCTTCACCAGTATTTCTAATTTTTGTCCCCCCGAAACTAGCAAATGATGCTTTTGCTTTATTTGCAATAACATCCGCATCACTTACGCCACCGATTGTAATCACGACCTTACTTGGCCCAATTGCCTCTCCATTAGCAGTTTGATCCTTTGAACAGGAGGTGAAAGTCATTATTCCGATACCAATAATTAAACAAATTTGAAACATCCTCGATGCCCTTATCTTCATATTTAAATATGCGTGTTTCATCTTCTAATCTAAAAAGTTCCAATCTTGATGATTCGTTTCCGTCACTTCTTCCGTAATTAATGGATTTGAGTTAGATCCACTTCCTGGTGTTACTGTAACAGACGCAGAAGCGATACTATACTCCATTTCAAGTGCCATACTTGTGACACGGGGCGGTTCATACTTTTCTCTTGTAATTTTTAATTCATTCATTCTTTTCAATTTTTAAATTTTCAATCGTGTAAATTATTCGTCCTAAACAAAACACTAATTAATCAAAAAATAATTTTGCTGAGACAAAAGACAGAATAAAACTCATTAGAAAGAAAGATTCATCTACTACAAGGCTACCATTAAAACATACAACATAGATACCTCAAAATTAAACCGCTATTTATCAATAGTTTAAGGCAAATAAATAGATGTTAGTTTGGCGCTAGATCAAATAAAATAAAGCGACACTTTTTTTCTTAAAAAAAAGTGTCGCTAAACAACTACACATATACCTTAGTACTATTACTGTGTTTATTCTGATCAAAGAAAAGTCAAATCAGTGATGCTTACTCTAGAAAAATTATGGGCTATTGCCTTCATCCCCAGCTGACTGGTTAAGGGGGCAGTTAAAGCTCTGCAAATGACACTTAAGGAAAAACGGGCCCCCAATACTCTGATCCATCATTCGGATTAGGAAGTACAGTACTGTTACTTCGTCTATAGACTAAGATTGAAAAAGCGGTTGTAAAGATTAGTATGACCGAGAATGGCCTGGCTTATGAGAATCCTATTCCAGAGCGAATTAATGGTATATTAAAAACAGAATTTAAACTCAAAAGAGTATTTTCTTAATGGAGTGAAACTTTATTGGAGGTTACTAAAAGTATACAGTCATTCATACAATCTTTTCCGTCCGCATATGAGTTGTGAATTTCTAACACCCGCGGTAACACATATCAGAGATCTACCAGTAATCAAGTATTGGACAAACTGTAGAAAAAAATGCAAAAGTTTACAAAAAAACAATTAAATCCATTATATAAATTCACCCACAAAAATTGTAAAGTAAGAGCCGAATTAGACCATCTGTAAAGTTTTATCGGGACGAGACAGTGAGTTACCAAGAATCTTCAGTAAAATTAAGTCGGAAATGTATATGATAAAAAATAATAACAAAGGCTAAAACTTATCGATCCAGTTATATAGATCTTCCTGAGACGACAAATTAAAAGATTTCCTCAATCGATTTTTTCTAGTCTGAACACTTCTTACTGCAAGATTATTACAATTTGCAATATCCTTTGTTGTAAATCCAAGTTTCAAAAATGCACAAAACTTAAATTCGTCCACTGTCAAATCAGGATTTACGCTAATTAGATTGTCATAAAATGAAGGGAATACCTGCTTGAAATGTGGCAAAAAAGCAATATCATTCGAAACAGCAAGCCGAACAACATCCTCTATAACAGCACCTTGATCTGATTCGTTTACTAATTCATTCAAATTAGCAATGATTTTATCAGACCAGAGCTTTTGCTCACATAATTCGGCGATAGTATTATTTTCAATCGAAATAAAATAACCATTAAAAACGATGAAAAGTGATACTTGAATAAATGTGTGTATTCGCAATTCCTTCGATGATGTGACTAATGTGTCTTGTTGAAGAAAATTAAAAATTTGAAAATCGTTAACATTTTCGATATAAAACAGTATCAAAACCAATATATAAATAAAGATACTGTATTTATGATTCTTACGATTATTAAACAAGAATGTTGCAGCCAATAATATACTTAAATAATATAAAGATATACCATTATCAAAACCCAAGGACGAAGATAACAAAAATATAATGCCACAAAATATAATTAATATGGCAAACAAAAAATAATCTTTAAATCTTAATCTTGTAAAAAAGAATAACATCAAGAGAATTGTACCAGAAATTGTAAAAACATAAAAATTAGTCAAAATCCCATAAAATAGATCTCTGATGCCATTGAAAAAAAATAAAATGGGAGTCAAGAAGGCATACTGGTTCAATTTCTTTGCCCTCAAAAGATCGGACATTTCCATATCACCTACTAGATGCTTATTGGAAATATAATTCCAAAATTGTTTAATGCTCATTATTAGTAGAAATATAGGTTACAAAATATTTGAATAAATAGTTCTATTTCAATTTTCTATCTCGAAATGATTTGAAAAAATAATCATATTTTAAAAATCACTTCTTTGCAAAAAACGCAATAAAACTTTAGTCAGCAATTACAGTAATCTACTACAAATCTACTATCACGATATACATCATTGATACTATAGCATTTATAAACCCACTACAAACACCCTATCCAAAGATTAGTCCCTACCCTTTCGACGCGACATGACCAATTAATTACAATAATAGTAGTCAAACAAAATAGATGAGCTCGAAACTTTGAGAATAAATACTTCGGCAATAGCACAATTAGTATGTAATAAGTTTGGAATTAAAAGAAAGGATTATTAAATTTTATTTATCCAATTATAGAGATCCTCTTGGGGAGATAATAAAAAAGATTTACGTAAACGACCTTTTCTTGTCTGTACACTTCTTACTGCAAGATTATTACAAATAGCAATATCCTTAGTCGTAAAACCAAGCTTCAACAATGCACAAAATTTAAATTCATCAACCGTCATATTTGGATTTAAACTCATTAAATTATCATGAAATGAAGGAAAGACTTGTTTAAATTTGGGTAGGAAGGCAATATCATCTGCCATCGCAAGCTTAGAAATATTTTGTAGAATTGAATCTTGATCCAAACCATTCATTTTTCTTGACAACTTTGCTATAATGTTATTCGCCGAAATCTTATATTCATTTAATTCTATTATAGAATTATTGGCAATAAATACAAAATATCCATTTAATACTATAAAAAATGAAATTTGAAAAAACGTATGTATCCTAACATCCTTTGAAGAAGCGATTAACTTTGCTTCATGAAGAAAGCTTAAAACCCGAAAATCATTAGCATTTGAAATATAGAACAAACTAATTATCAATATATATATGATAATGCCAAATATTCGGTTTTTTGATTCGTTAAAGATAAATATTGCAGCTAGCAAAATACCCAAATAATAAAGTGAAAGCCCATTATCAAATCCCTGTGAGGAAGAAAATAAAAACACAGTTCCACAAAAAATTAATAATGTTAGAAAAACAATATAATCTTTAAATCTGGCCGTTGTATAAAAGAATAGCACGAAAAGAATAATTCCTGTTAAGGAAAATATATAAAAATTATTCCACAAGCCATAAAACAGATCTCTAATAGCATTAAAAAAGAATAAAATTGAGATCAAAAAAGCATATTGATTTAACCTCCTCAAATTTATTAAATCTCGTTTATTCATATCATTCGAAAGGTGTCTATTTGAAATGATATCCCAAAAATTCTTAAAATTCATTTACTTTGTAATTCGATGCAAAAATTAGCTCTAATATAGATTTTCACGCAAATATTAACTAATTAAAACATTTTAACGACTTAAAATAGCTAATGTTGCCTTATAAAACACAAGATGTAGTATTAACCCTACAAAAAAATAACATCCAATAATACATTCTGGAAAGTGAAGTAGAACAATTGATGATTTCTAGTAGGATATTCAGTGTAGTCAATTTCGCAACAGGATAGCTTTTCAAAGCGATATACATTTTACACGGAAATGAACATGGAAGCATGCCGTCCCAATAACCCTAATTCAGATGCATTCGACCAATTAAATCTAATGATCATGTAGACTCACCTGTTTCTCAGACAAATTAAAAATCTTAAATTAGTTTCATTTATTATGAAAAAGAGCAAGTTTTCAGAACATCTGATCGTCAATATTCTCAAGGGATATGAGGAAGAAAGGACACAAAGGATATCTGCAGAGAGCGCGGGATCTAAGCAGCTACCTGCTATGAATGGAGGCAAAAGCACGGAGTATGGATGCTTAGCATCTTAAAGAACTGAAGGCTCTTCAAGAAGAAAATGCCTGTCTAATGCGAAGTGATACAGAATTAAGTCTTTATCACCGAATCTTAAAAGATACAATTGAAAAAATACTCTAAAGCTTTGTGAATGTAAAGCGCTGATGAACGAAATTATAGATAAGCAAGGAATCAGTATTTATAGAGCATGCAAGATTGTCTGTATGAGTCCTATCAAATATTACTATGACCACAAAAAGGACGATTAAATAGTTATTTCAAGATTAATGAATCTGGTCTCCAGATATCCCACAAGAGGATTTGAAACCTATTTTGGTAAAATTGGACTAGATCACGATCAATCATTGATTCCAATGAATGCATCATCAACGGCGCTACATTTATACCTTCGTAAAGACCTAGTAGGGCCTCCAGCCCGAAGTGTTCAAAGTCGAATGCGTCTTTTCCTTTCATGAACGTGTCGTTTGAATAATTGAATATAAATAATCTTATTGAATCACGAACTATGTTCAAATGCAGAAAAATTTCAAGTTCTTTGTTTCGAGATATATCCATCAATGTACATCGATTCTGCTTTACAGATAGCAAATGCACAGCGGCACTTCGTTTTTATGGTGGATCACCCAAAGCGATAGTGTCCGACAATCTAAAGTCCGCCGTCAATAGATCGAGCAGATACGAAGCGGACATCAACCGTAGCTTCAAGGACTTTGCCCGCCATTATAACTGTGTCATCAACCCGACACGTAGTTACGCTCCACAAGACAAAGCGTTGGTTGAGAATGCGGTGCATCTGGCCTATCAGCGTATCTATTACCCATTACGTGAAATGACTTTCTTCTCGCTGGAAGATCTCAATAGAGAAATTGCAGTACTACTGGAGCGTTATAACAATCTATTGTTCAAACGAAAAGAATCGAGCCGTATCGAGCTCTTCCAGAGTATTGAACGAGAATATCTCAAAGCCCTTCCCGCTGATCCATATGAACTGAAAGATTACAAAAGGGCCAAAGTACAGAAAATGGGTTACGTATACTTTACTCCCGAGAAGTGTTATTATAGTGTTCCATACCGGTATATCGGAAAGGAAACAATGATCCATTACACCGGGAGCCGCGTAGAGATCTTTTATAATCATGAAAGAATTGCGCTTCACCAGCGCAATCTGACCAAAGGCAGTTATATCACTAACGCAGATCACCTGAGCAGCACACATAAGTTCTATTCGGAATGGAGCCCAGAGTTCTTTAGAAAAAAAGCGCTGCCACATGGGGAATATGTCCTGGCATGCATCGATAAGATACTTGCTTCCCATGATTATCCCGAAATAAACTACAAACGCTCTCTTGGAATTATCCACCTGCACCGGGCTTATGGATCCGGGCGTCTGAACAATGCGTGTAAAAGAGCATTGGATACAGATAGCTGCTCCTATCTGCGGATAAAGAATATCCTGAAAAACAATATGGATAGGCTGCTTTTATCTGTAGGTGAACTTGAGGCCCAAAAACCACATATACCTTTTCACAGCAATATACGCGGTGCTTCCGCATATGAATAATAAACAAAAATCAAGAAAATGAATAATCAGACAGTTGAAGAACTACGCGACATGCGTCTGGGAGCTATGGCCCAGTTACACCAGCAGTACGTTAAAGAAAATAGGTTCGAAGGGATAACCTGCGACGAATACCTTGCATTACTTACTGATCATCAGTGGGAAGACCGGGAAAATAAAAAGATAGAGCGTTTGCTCAAGCAGGCAAACTTTAGGCATAATGCCAGTCTAGGTGATATAAACTACGCCAGCGAAAGAAATCTGGACAAAAATATGTTTGCGCGTCTGGGTACACTGGACTTTGTCTCGTCTTATGTTTGATTTAATCTCATAATATGTTTATTAGATTTGAAGAAAGCGTGGTTAAGGCAGCCGGCGAGCTTAATACACATAAAGCAAGGCGGACATTTGGGAGTACTGTGCCCCTTAAAAATGGAGTGTCTATTATATAATGAAAAAACTTGATTCAATAAAGGAGATGCTTTTAGGAAATAATATATAAGACAACTAGATGCACATAAAATTAAAAGTCATGATTTAGTGTCCGCTAGCATCTGTAATATGTTACTGATGCCTATTAACGCATGGCCTAAAGATTCTTCATCATAAAAATCTGCGAGGTGTAATTTAACTCCTTTGTCTGCAAAATGTTTTGTTTTGTTTTGGCCCGCGCAAGGAGGGCAAATTCTTCGGGTGAAAGGTTTTTTAAAATTTGTTCTCTCCATTAGCAACTATATATGTATATTGAAAGGCAATGCTTTCTCATTGAAAAACTGCAATGTAACAAATTAACGCTACCAGTTGTCATTACCTTAGGTTCACCTTTTAAAATATCATATGAAAAGTTCTTTCAAGATCATTTTACTGCTATTTGCAAGCACATTGTCTCAGCAGGTTTTTGCGCAAAGTACTTCGGACAGCATTGATCTCTTCATAAAAGAGAAAATGTTCAAGTTAAAAATTCCTGGACTTCAACTTGCCATCGTTAAGAACAACAGGTTAGAGAAGCTGTCCGCGTATGGTCTTGCCAACATTGAACATCAGGTTGCCGTTTATTCAAAAAGTTCATTTTCAATCAATTCCATGACAAAGGCCTTCGTGGGTGTAGCTATCATGCAATTACAGGAGCGGGGCAAATTAAAGGTAGAAGACCACATCTCCAAATATATTTTAGATATTCCTGATGATTGGAAATCGATTACCATTAGGCAATTATTAAGCAATACTTCCGGACTTCCGAACAACATAGACTATAAAGAGCAGGTTCTTGGTGATGGCACAGAAGGGAAAAACTGGGAGATGGTAAAGAAATTACCGATGCAATTCAAACCGGGAGAAAGGTTCAGCTATAATCAGACCGGATATTATATCCTGGGAAGAATAATCACTATATTAAGTGGTCAGCATTTCACTAAATTTATTGACGATAATCAATTTAGGGTGGCAACGATGAGCGCAACGCAGTTCGGCGACTCCAATGACATCATACCCAATAGTGCAGGGGCATATTCTACAATTGTCAATGTGGACGGTAAATGGATCAATGACGGCAAGCTGCATAATGCCTTTGCCACTTTCCCACTCTTCTTCAGAACTGCAACAGGTATAATCTCAACATGCGAGGACTTGGCCAAATGGCTGATTGCATTACAAAGTGGAAAGCTGTTGAAAAATAAGAATAGCGTGCAGCAATTGTTTACTTCCGTAAAATTGAACGACGGTCATATTGATGGTTTTAACAAACTCACTAACGGCTATGCTTTGGGCTGGCCTACCGTAGTCAGAGATGAACATCCCGCAGCTGCTCCTGTAGGTGGAATGCGCTCTGCATTATTTGTCTATCCTAAAGATGATCTGTCGATAATCGTTCTGACTAATCTTCAGGGTTCTAACCCCGAATGGTTCATTGATGAGATAGCAGGATATTATTTTCCAGATATGAAAATAGCAAACGGTTTTGGATTGAGTAAAAATCTTAAACTGTTACGGCAGGAACTTTTGAAGAATAATTTTCAGAACAGTTTTAAAATCTATTCCAATATTAAACGTAGCAATAAAGCATTTGATCTGTCAGAAGACGAGGTCAATTCGTGGGGATACCAGCTTATTGAACAAAATATGAACAAGGAAGCATTACAGATTTTGCAATTAAACACTTTGCTGTTTCCCAAAAGTGCAAATGTTTATGATAGTTATGCTGAGACGTTAGAGCTGTTAGGAAATCGCAAAGAAGCCATCAAAAATTACAGCAGATCCCTTGAACTTAATCCAAAAAATGACAATGCTCGCCAATTTTTAGAAAGCAAAAAATAAGAAATTTCCAGATCAGTAATTCATTATCGATCTGCTGCACGAAGGAATATAGAATACGGTCAATAGCCGTATTTTTTTCCTTTGCCTGATTTGTTTAACTCCATGACTTTAAATTAGTGAAAATAGAGATTATCTAGTTGAAGGCATTTCGAATGTCTAAAGAATTCTACTGTTCTTTCGCTATATTATTTCTCTTTCATATGGTTTGATAAAAAAGCAAAAAGTTCGGGTGTGATTTTTTTCCAATAATCCCAATCATGAGCACCATCGTGAATTCTAAATTCATGCTTTATTTTTTTATCCGCCATTGAGATATGTAACTTGGCGTTATTTACGGATAAGGCATCATCATCCCCACACGTAACAAGCCACGCCTGATCTATTTTTGTTTCTTTTTGCGTTTGGTCAAAATAACTGAGAACATCATACTTTTGATACCATTTCTTCAATATCTCTTCATTAATATCCGGATATCTGTTTTTTAAATATCCAGGAACGTATCCCCTTACTGCGCCACTAAGCGATACAACGGTTCCAAAAGCATCCGGTTCATGGATCGCATATTGTAATGCCGCCGCTCCTCCCAGGGAAGCACCAGCTATAGCCTTGCCCATCTTGTCTTTACTAACTCTGTAGTTCTTTTCAATAAATGGAACAAACTCCCGAAAAAAGAAATCCTCATAATTGAAATCACCTGCGGGATCATTAAAGTAACTTATTCTTTTGGTGCCATAATTCGCATCAGGAGTTACCACGACCATTGGTTGTATATCGCCTTTCGAAATTACATCATCCAAATAGCTTTTCAGCTGACCATAACCATACCAAGACTCATTATTGGGAACGGTATTAGCAGGACCGGCAGGATGAAGAAGGTAAACAACGGGATAGTTCTGACTAGCGG
This sequence comes from Sphingobacterium sp. UBA5996, assembly GCF_002429765.1. Classification (NCBI taxonomy): domain Bacteria; kingdom Pseudomonadati; phylum Bacteroidota; class Sphingobacteriia; order Sphingobacteriales; family Sphingobacteriaceae; genus Sphingobacterium; species Sphingobacterium sp. UBA5996. The sequence continues at coordinate 51,183 of NZ_DJAS01000032.1, read as the reverse complement.
ATGCATAACCGGCGGGAAGATAGATGGAATACTTTACCTCATTCTTCAACACCTGACTTTTTACTGAACTTGACTGATCAAGAACAGATTGATTTTGTCCCTGTAGGGAATTAAAACATAAAAATAGAACAGCTATTACCGATATATACCTAATCATAACTTTATAAATTTTTTAATGCGATTTTATTTTTAAATAGTATTCCTTAAAATACTAAAAGACCTAGAATTAAGCAAATTTATTAACGGCAATATTTATGTTATGACATAATTGAAACAGGATCAATTCGAAAAAGCTTGTTTATTGTGATTACTTTCAGTATAAAACTAAGAGTAAACTATATATAGTTCCATAATGAATAAAGTCTTTAAGAACAGATAGATCTTCACTTCACAGCTCGGCTTATATGGTGATCAATACGACTAATTTAAGAATTCATAATAGGCTGACCTCTCCCCAATTTAGGAGTGTTCTAAAGTAGAAAATTCCGCTGTTTTAACATGTTTTTCGATAAACATTTCGGGCGTCATATCCCCTAAACAGCTGTGGGGTCTGAAGGTGTTGTACTCTTCCCTCCAGATTTCAATTTTTTCCTTCGCATCTTCCAAAACAGAAACAACGTCACTTCCTTTAAGCCCCTGTCCAACCTCAATAGCCATGCATTTACGGCTATAGTTATCCACTATAGTTAAGCAGCGGATTTTCCTGCCATCGAACACCGCATCAGCGATAAAGTCCATACTCCAGCAGTCATGTAAATTGGAAAAAATCGGTCTCTCGGATCGATGAGCAGCGGCGCGGCAGCGTCTGGGCCTTTTCACCCGTAGATTTAAGCCTTCTTCCTTATAAATTCTATAAATCCGTTTTTGATTATCCCGCCAGCCTTCACGTTTCAATAGAACGACGATCCGCTCTATTCCGTAACGGACACGTGTTTCAGCAATGCTTTTTATGCGAAGGCGTAATGGACTGTCATCTGGTCTATGGAGTTTATAATACCAAACTGAGGTGCTCAGCAGAGATATCTCGCACGCTCTGCGTAGGGAAATTAATTTACCGACTATTGTCGGCAAAACTACTTCACACTATTTCGTTTGAAAATCACAACATTATACTGTTAAAGAATATGTTCAGGTCACTACTGGGATGACAAAGAATAAAGAAACCAAAGTGACAGACTTTTCAGGAACATTAGTCGTTAAAGTAACTTCTTATAACACGAATCAACCTGCAAAAAATATAGGTGTTGTCATCATTCCTTTTAATAACTACGAATATGAGCAATATATTTCAAAAAACTTAGCTAACGCAGAATTTAAAGGTGTGACTTGGCGAAAATGGAATTGCTACTTTAGAGATCGCATCTGGCAAAGATTATGTCGTCTTACTCTATAATACAACAACCTTGTCAAATCTTAACTGGGGCACAACATCGATTCAAAAAGGTATGACGATGAACTATTTTGCAGGTTTTTAATCAATAATTAGCTGATAAAAAACTTTAATGATATGAAAGGCTATTTTTTTATTGTGCTCACACTGTTGATTGCAACAGTTTCCTGTGAGAAGGAGGTCGTTGTCAAACTGGCAGAAGGGGAAATTACAGGAAAATTAAACTACAAATTGACAGACGATACTGGTAAGGGATTGTCTGGTCTCAAAGTTTACATTTATAACCGTGGGAGCAATCAAGATCCTAATTCACCGATAGATTCACCGATAGATTCAGCTATTACGAGCAGTGTTGGCGAAGTCAATTTTATTGATTTGTTACCTAATAATTATCAACTAAGGACAGATTCTATAAAATTAAATTACAACGATTACAGCGTCGATGAATATGTACAGATTACAGCGGGTATAGAACGTAAAAAAACAACAAAGGTAACTGATTTCTCGGGCACCCTGATAATTCGGTTACTATCGTACGAAACCCGCACCCCTATTCAAGATCAGGGAGTCGTCGCATTTCCTGTCAATAAGATCCATGTCACCTCTGATAATATCGCGGATGTAGTAAAAGTTCGACGCTGAAAAGGCTGACGGATAAAAATGGATACGTAAGACTAAAAGTACCAGCTAACCAAATTTTTGATTTTATTGTTCACCACAAGATATATGGTAACTATGGCTGGGGGTTTGGCTCTTACCAGGTAGCTAAGGGTAAAACGTTAAATATGACACTCTACAGCAGTTTTCTTTAACGCAGTAACATTTCTTCTTAACAGCTACGCCTAATTATTAAAGCTGGAAACTTGTTATTTCTACTTAATCGCTAAAACGCGCGCTGTAGTCTTTGTTAAATTTACTGGAATATAGATTAAAGGGGGAATAATATCCCCCTTTAATATTTGGGTAAAAGGATCCATATCGCACAAATACAATGGATCTTGGTCTATTTACACTTGAAGATGCTATCGATAATAGACGCCCGCTTTGCATATTTGCGATTAATGACGGTATACAGCAAATTTGTAAGCGTATTTTTCTCCTAGAACTGACTTACCTTAAAAGCGTACTTTGTTTAACAATATCCCTGATTTTCAACTGGTATAAATAAGCGATAGCCAGGAAAGAGAAAAAATCCGAAAAGCCCTGCAGCCACGTCCTTTTTTGAATTGAATGTGGTAACAATCGCAGCAAATTATGGATAGGATAAATCAAATCCTAATGATAGTAATGCCACCATGAGACACGAAACGATTAGAGTTAAATTTAGGCTTAGCATTAGTACGGTTGTTGCTCCGAGACATTCTTTAATAACCACTACAGATAGAAAGTGCCTTTTTATAAGCTTACTATATTTTTCGACAATAAGAATTATTTAATAGTGGGATATTTTTTGGTTAATTATAACCATTGGCAATATTTGCTGAATTAGGATAAATTTGCTCTAAATAAAAGTCACATTGCAAATCATCAATTTAGGCGTAATTACAAGGAAAGGACAAATTAATTGGTCTAACCTAACACCTTTTAAATAATATGTTTTATAAATTACAACAAAATAAATTTATCCAATGGACGATTATTCATATCAGATACCTTGTTGCATTGGCATTCGTCCCTTCCGGGTTTACAAAAATGGTTGGCGAAAGATTTACTCAATTACCTACAACAAGTGCCATAGGGCAGTTTTTTGAAGTACTTTATCTTTCCGGTATCTATTATAACTTTCTAGGTGTTATGCAGATAATTACTGCAATCCTTCTGATGACGCAGCGATTTGCATTAATTGGAACATTTCTCTTTTTGGCCATAACAGCCAATATCTGGATGATTACAATTTCAATGCACTTTAAGGGTACTTGGATAATCACTAGTTTGATGATGTTTGCGGGTTTAATTCTACTTTATTGGGATAAAAATAGAATCTCCGAATTGAATTCGGAATATGATTCACCCAAAAAAATGTATCCTCCAAAGGTCTCAAGAATTTGGGTTAATGCGGGTATAATTTATATAAGCACCCTGCTCACCCTTTGCTTTGTTGGTTCGAAAAACGATATGATATCTAAAACCATTTATGTCATCGCACTATTTATTTTAGTAGCCACTACGCTTTACTCCAATTTTGTTTTCTGGAAAAAATCAGATCAAATTAAATAGAATTAATCCTTTTGAATGACTTTCTGAACGCCAACGAAGTCATGTTGGTCTTGGCCTTAAATAGTTTATTAAATGATTGTGAATGTTCAAAGCCCAGTTTATAGCCGATCTTACTGATGGTTAGTTCAGTTGTGGAAAGCTTTTCTTTGGTCTTTTCAATCACTTTCTCATGAATGATCTGCTGGGGCGTCTGCACTGTCAGGGATTTGAGCAGGCTCCGCATATACTGTGACGACATATTGAGTTGCTCGGACAGCAGCTGTACAGTTGGTAATCCACTTTGCATGATGTCCCTTCCTTTAAAATAGGCATCAAGAAAGATCTCCAGCTTTTCCAAATTCTGCTTGATCCATGATTCATTGAAAAAGGCCTATAAAACAAAAAATCCTCTTTATATTCAGTAAAGAGGATTTTTGTACCCGGAGCCGGAGTCGAACCGGCACGGTTTCCCACTGGTGTTTGAGACCAGCGCGTCTACCAATTCCGCCATCCGGGCATATCCGTTTGGGATGATGCAAAAGTAAGCAAAGTTTTTATTATTCCAAATTACCTTACTGATCATTTTTAAAACCCACTGAGAATGAATAAGAAAATTTAAAAAAAACTTTTAACTCCGCTATAGATAGATTGAAAATGGGCTTTTTTACCTAATTTTAATTAGGAAACAATCAAATGATCATGGAAAAAGTAAAACTCGGAAATAGTGAAATTGAATTCAAACCGCTTGTCTTTGGTGGAAATGTATTTGGTTGGACCGTAGATGAGAAGCAATCCTTCGCGCTGTTAGATTCTTTTGTCGATATGGGATTCAGCCTGATTGATACATCTAACAACTATTCGCATTGGGTACCGGGGCACAGCGGATCTGAATCAGAAACAATCATTGGCAAATGGATCAACAAACGAGATACGCGTGATAAAATTCAGATTGCCACAAAAGTCGGTGGACGCCGAATGGATAATAGTAAACCTAATCTGAAAAAAGAGTATATTATTAAAGCTGTGGAAGATTCGCTCTTGCGCCTGAAGGTAGATACAATTGATCTTTATCAATCTCATCACGATGATCTGACAATCGGAATCGATGAAACACTGGAGGCTTACCATCACCTGATCCAGACTGGAAAAATAAAATGGATCGGTGCATCAAATCTCAGTCCGGAACGGATTGCGGAATCCCTCCAGATTGCTGAGGAGCACAATCTGCCCGCTTATATTGCTATCCAGCCGGAATACAACCTTTACGACCGAGTGAAATATGAAGAACAGTATGAACAATTGGCCCTTAACAATCACCTGGGTGTAATCAGCTACTATTCACTCGCCAGTGGCTTCCTATCGGGTAAATACCGCTCTTTGGATGATATAAAAGAGGTAAAGCGCTACGATGCATTAAAAGACAGGTTTAATGCGCGTGGTCTCCGTATTTTAGATGTATTAGCTGAGATAGCCCATAGCCAACAAGCAAGCATGTCAGCCATTGCCCTAGCCTGGATTTTACATAGACCTTCGGTTACAGCGCCTATTGTAAGTGCAACCAGTATCCAGCAGCTCGAAGAACTCAGCAAAGCTGTCGAAATCAAACTAACACCTGAAGAGTGTTACCTATTGGACAAAGCAAGCTCATAGTAAGCTAAAATACGGATAAATTAATTTAATGATTTGAAAACAAACATATTAAGCCTAAAATAATGGTGTAACCAAATAATATTTGGCCTTAAAGCATAGAGAGGAATCAGACAGCCTTCAATACTGAAAACACATTATTTACATAAAACACATAAAACCCTGTCTACCAACAATAAAAAAAGTGCAACAAAATATTATTTTGCTGCACTTTTTTATTAAATCGGGCTTTATTGATCTTGCTTATCTATCTTTTTCATTCAATAGCGACAGAATGGCAAGGGGCACCATCGCACTGATATCCCCCCCATTAAACCAGACATCTCTAACAATGGACGAAGAAATATGGGCAGTCCCAGATCTACTCATCAAGAAATAACTTTCCACCTCGTTATTGAGCAGCAGATTATTTTGAGCAATGGCGTTTTCAAATTCGAAATCATTGGTATTCCGGAGCCCACGTAATATAAAACGCGCTTTAACCTGCCTGCAGAACTCCACGGTTAAGCCCTTATATTTATGCACCTCAACCCCGCTTACGTCGCTAAAAACACGGCTAATTGAATCTACCCGTTCGTCGTGATCTAACATACCCTTTTTATTGGCGTTATATCCTACCGCAATAATGATTTTATCAAATAGCGGCATTGCTCTTTCGACAAGGTCTTGATGCGCTAAAGTAAAAGGGTCAAATGATCCCGGAAAAACAGCAATTTTCATATTAGATCGTATTAGTGTAAAAAGAAAATGATGAATACCCGTATTTCCTAGTTTCTATAAAATTTGGATGATCTTCCATCTGCCTTGTTGACGGATGCTCAACAACGAGGAGCCCACCATTACGCAGTAATTGTTGGTCAAAAATTAGTTTTGGTAATTGTGGTAATTTAGGAATATCATAAGGTGGATCAGCAAAAATAAAATCATAAGTATCCCTACAGCTAGCAATGAATTTGAACACATCGGCTTTTCTTGCTTTAATCTGCTCCAATTTCATCTTATCCGCTGCATCATTGATGTATTGCACACATTTGAAATGAAGGTCTATCGCATCTACATGCTCCACATCCCTCGATGCGAGCTCAAAACTAATATTCCCTGTTCCTGCAAAAAGATCCAGACATGCTAAACCATCAAAATCCAGCTTGTTCTGTAAAATATTAAACAGCGCTTCTTTGGCGATATCCGTGGTTGGTCGCACAGGTAAATTATTTGGTGGATTGAGCCTTAAGCCACCTAAACGACCTCCGATTATTCGCATAGTATAGAATCAAATAATACATTATATGGCGCCAAATTTGAGTCGACTTCCCTATCTGCCAATACAACTTTTGTTTTTAAATCCAATATTTCAATATCAGCAGTATAAGTCGAGATACGCTTATAATAAGATTCATTTGGGATTTCTCCTGAAAGAAGCACTTTGTTAATGGAGTCGCCAAGGTTGAATTGGGTTAAAATATTAAGCACATAATAGCTAATATCATCCAGCGTATGAATTTCAAAACTATTATAGAGCTGGAAAACACCGTTTTTAAACAGGTAAAAATCAACCGTATTTTCAGCTACAAAATGAAGCCCTAAGACACTACCTCGAATCGAAACGCGCTCCTGTGCGCGGTCAAGCACAACAGCGAACTCGGGAAGTATCACAGCATCAGGAAACAACCTCCTCCATCTATTTAATAACAATCCATCAAACTGATATACAGCAATTAAATTAAGGTTATCTAAAGAATAGCTAAAGGTATTTTCAAGATCAGATGTGCCTAAAAACTTCAGGTAATCGCCCATCTTTTCACTCAGAAAAAACTCTTTCGGAATAAATGTAAAAGTTTGATGTGGTATCACCACACGGACAAATCGAAACGGAAGACTCATAATTCGCGTGGCATCTAAAATCGGCTCCTCTGAAGGATACTCGATCAAAATCGGCGCAACCGACTTTTTATCAACCACTGCCAAGACATCTTTCTGAAAGCCAGCCTTGACCAAAAGATTGTACTCTGGTAAATAATGAATATTGAATTGCTTTGAAATATAATTCATTCGCTGAATTGTAAAAATTAAAATTTCTTAAAGCAAAAATAGCTTTTTCTAGAGGATAAGACAAACCTTTTAAATAACTTTGAAGGTGTTCATCAAAAATCTGTTAATACAGCAATTTCCATGGCAGGCCACCGGTCAGCAGTTGGAGGCCTTCGAATTACTGGAAGAATTTCTACTCGCTTTTGACAAGCAATCCTGCTTTGTACTTCGAGGATACGCCGGTACGGGAAAGACAACGTTAATTTCGGCGCTGGTCAAAGTACTGCCAGCATTACGCAAAAAAGCTGTTTTGCTGGCTCCAACGGGCAGGGCTGCAAAAGTGATTACCTATTATTCGGGTCGCAAAGCACTGACAATCCACAAGAAAATCTATCGAAAAAAATCTGCTGTTTCATTTCAGCTGGATTTCACTTTAGCGGAGAATCTTCATGAAGATACCCTATTTATTATCGATGAAGCTTCAATGATCTCCAATGCTCCTGTAAATGCCTTTTCGGGAAGTCTTTTGGATGACCTGATCCGCTATGTGCAATCCGGGAAGAATTGCACCCTACTATTTGTCGGAGATACCGCTCAGTTACCACCTGTAGGACTCCTGGACAGCCCCGCATTAAACCCAAATTATCTCGAAAATGAATTTCATCTATGCGTTTATCCGTTTGAGCTGACCACAGTGGTACGTCAATCCAAAGATTCTGGCATACTGTATAATGCGACAAAAATACGCGAAGAGATAACCTCTGCAGAGGAAGATCAAGATAATTTTCCTTTTCCTAAATTCATAACTAAAGGATTCAAAGACCTTTACAGAATGACAGGTGAACGATTAATCGAAGGGATAAACTATGCCTATGACAAATATGGACTCGAAAATACAATGATTATCTGCCGTTCAAACCGCTCCGCAAATTTGTACAATCAAAACATAAGAAATAGGATCTTATTTCGGGACGAAGAACTCACCGGCGGAGATTATATTATGGTTGTAAAAAACAACTACTTCTGGCTACAGGAAAATAACCTGGGCGATGGATTTATCGCAAACGGCGATATGGCCAAAGTACGAAAAGTGAGCAATATCCATGACCAGCATGGATTTCGATTTGCAGATGTCACACTTGAATTTGTAGACATTGACGAAATAGAACCTATCACTTGCCGCGTCATCCTAGACAGCCTCTATACGGATAGTCCCAACCTGCCCTATGAAACCCAAAAAGCACTCTACGAAGAGATCGCCTTAGATTATGCCGATATTATGGATAAAAAAGACCGCCTCGAAGCAATCAAAAAAGATCCCTATTATAATGCACTTCAGATTAAATTTGCATTTGCAATTACCTGCCACAAAGCGCAGGGCGGCCAGTGGCCAATCGTCTTTGTAGACCAGGGTTATTTAAACGATGACATGTTGGATCTTGAATTTTTAAGATGGCTATATACCGGGGTGACACGGGCAACAAAGGAGCTTTTTTTGGTTAATTTCAGTGAAAACTTCTATCCATCATAGGATTATTACACGAATCATTCGCAAAAGAACCTCATTATAGATATTTTTACATCCAAAACCATTATTGCACGATTATCTATATTATTATTTAATGCATAAGTTCTACTTTATCTTAGCGGTCAGCTTATTACCCTATATGGGTACCGCACAACAGGCGAAAGAGGTGCCTATAAAGGCCAACTATCAGTTGGCAGCGAAATTTTCCCCTGAAAAATTAAAGAAAATGATTTTTTCAACCAGTATCAAACCAAACTGGATCAATTTTTCTGATCGCTTTTGGTATGATTACGCAAGCCCGCAGGGAAGAAACTGGTACATTATTAATCCCGCCCTGAAAAAGAAAGAACTCCTTTTCAATAATGACGACATCGCCGCTCAAATTACTAAAATCGTTAAAAACCCTGTAGATGCCCAACACCTGGAATTACAAGGGCTTCGGTTTACTAAAGATGAGAAGAAATTAAGATTTCAGGTTCAGAGTACGCAAGATACCGTCAAATCCAAGGATGAAATACAAAAACTCAAGAATAAGTCCGATACCACCAAAAAGAAACTATTTTATCTGGAATACGATCTGGCAACAAAGTCTGTCTTAGAAATCAGTGACTCGACAAAAGTAAAACCACCTTTGGGTTGGGCGAGCTTCTCCCCTGATACCAATACAGTTTACTTTGCAAAAGACTACAATTTGTATTGGATGGACAGGTCCAACTATCTTAAAGCGGTAAAAAATGAAAAGGACAGCACCATTGTAGAACACCAAATTACAAAAGACGGTGTGCAATATTATGCTTGGGGCGGCGATGAATACAGTACAACTACTGGTGACGAAAAAGAAAAAGATAAAGAAAATGAACCTAAACGTAAGCGGGTATGGATCAGCTGGTCGCCAGATGGGCGTTATTTTACCTTGAGCAGAAAGGACAACCGTTCATTAAAACCTTTGTGGGTAATCAATAATGTTGGCTCATCCCGCCCCACACTTGAAACGTATAAATACCAAATGCCAGGTGAGGTCGATTCGACGGAAACTGAACTTTATATCTTTGATGCAGGAGCAAAAACTCCACGTCGCATCGATGTGTCCGCGTTTAAAAATCAGACCCTCTCAACCTGGACAAAAACTCCGGATAAAAATTCGTATAAAGAGGATTACTTTATCAATTACTGGTTAGGCAATAACGAGGAATTTTACATTTCACGTTCTAGCCGCGACCTCAAACGGATTGACCTCCTAAAAGTCAATGTAAATGGCACAGTAAACAACATTATCCAAGAACGCTCCAATGTCTATCTGGATGCTCAAAAACCATTCCTGATTGAATATAAAAAACAATTGATCCATTGGTCAGAAAGAGACGGATGGGGCCATTACTACCTGTACGACACAAATGGAAAATTGATTAATCAGATTACAAAAGGTGCCTTTCATTCGGAAGAAATTACTGGTTTAGACCCTGCTTCAGGAACACTATACTTTACAGCATCGGGCCGTGAGAAAAACGAAGACCCTTATTATCTGCACCAATATAGTATAAATACAGGAGGCTCTGGTATTAAATTATTAAACCCGGGAAACTTTGATCACCAGGTGGAAATGAGTGAATCTTCTAGGTACTTTGTTAATAACTCCTCCAGGGTCAACACAACGCCCGAATCTGTCTTGTACAATAGCAATGGACAAAAAGTAATGACATTGGAAAAGGCCGATCTGTCGTTACTTTTTGCTGCTGGTTACAAATTTCCGGAACCCTTTAAAGTAAAAGCTGGAGATGGTACCACGGATCTTTATGGGGTGATGTATAAACCATTTGATTTTGACAGCACCAGAATGTACCCCATTGTCGAATATGTCTACCCTGGGCCTCAGACCGAAGCGGTCAATAAGTCATTTGGCAGAAGCATGGACCGAATCGACAGGCTAGCACAGTTCGGTTTTATCGTCATCACCGTCGGTAACCGTGGCGGACATCCTTCACGTTCGCAGTGGTACCATACCTATGGTTACGGAAATCTGCGCGACTATGGTTTGGAAGATAAAAAAGTGGCCGCAGAACAGCTTGCTGACCGCTATAAATATATTGATATTAACCGTGTGGGTATAACTGGCCACTCCGGGGGAGGATTTATGTCTACAGCAGCGATGCTTGTGTATCCTGATTTCTTTAAAGTTGCCGTGTCTGGAGCAGGAAATCATGAAAACCAAATCTACAACCGCTGGTGGAGCGAGCGCCATCATGGTGTAACAGAAAAGGTATCCGCTAAAGGAGATACTACGTTCTCGTACCAGATCAATAAAAATACAGAGATCGCAAAAAATCTTAAAGGTAAACTATTGATCGCCACCGGCGATATCGATAACAATGTACACCCGGCTAACTCGATTCGAATGGTCGATGCACTCATTAAAGCCAACAAAAGATTTGATTTCTTACTATTACCGGGACAAAGACATGGTTTTGGTGATATGACAGAGTATTTCTTTTGGAAAATGGGCGATTACTTTAGCCAGTATCTGTTGGGCGATTCCAAAATGAACGAGGTCGACATGACCGAAATAAATCGGGAAAAGCCACAAAGATAACGGCTATATGACATACGATGAAAAATTAGCATTTCTATCCGTTACCTTGAGATCTTTCGAGGTAGCGGATTTTTCTTTGGATATTCTTCAGGGAATAACACTAAGCGATCTGTTGAATATTTCCTTAGAGAAAGATAAAAAGATCGCCTTTCGCGCCGCATGGGTTTTTGAAACCATCGTTTTAAAAAATACGGCACTGCTAAAATCTGTTCTCCCACAATTCCTGGATAATTTAAAAAAACAAAAGAATTGGAGCTGCCTTAGAAGTTACACTAAGGTTCTGCTATTTTTGACGTCGAAAAAAAATAAAGAATATACACTTGGGAATGAGGCGGAAGAACAAATCATCGAGTACTCCTTCCAATGGATGATCGACCCTCCCTGTCCTGTCGCTGTATTGGTCAACTGCCTGGACGTCTTAAATAACCTACGAAAAAAGCATCCCTGGGTACAGGAGGAGTTACAGGCGCAAATAAACTATTTTCAACGGACAAAACCTAGTCCAGCCCTAATGAGCCGGACTAATAAAATTATGCAGCAGAAAAGTTAAAATACACTTTTCATTCGCGCTTAAAACAGTGTGTTTCCTTTCGAATGATTGACACGGCCCAAGTGCTTATAGGCCGCTTCGGTACACTCGCGACCCCTTGAGGTCCGCATAATGTACCCTTCTTGAATCAAAAAGGGTTCATAGACTTCCTCAATCGTACCTTCATCCTCACCAACAGCAGTAGCTACAGTTTTTAGTCCGACAGGTCCTCCTTTAAATTTGTCTATAATAGTCGTTAAGATTTTGTTGTCCATCTCGTCTAAACCATTTTCATCCACATTAAGCGCGTGCAAAGCATATTTCGCTATTTCTTTATCGATGCTTCCGTTACCTTTTATCTGAGCAAAATCCCGTGTACGGCGCAGTAAAGCATTGGCTATCCGGGGTGTACCCCTGCTCCTCCGCGCAATCTCATAGGCCCCTTCCTCGGATATCGGTGTGTTTAAGATATGAGCCGAGCGCAACACAATAGTTGTCAGCAATTTTGCATCGTAATATTGGAGGCGTGAATTAATTCCAAAGCGTGCACGCAAGGGGGCAGTCAAAAGTCCCGACCGTGTTGTGGCCCCGATCAAGGTAAACGGATTCAGGGAAATCTGAACAGAACGTGCATTTGGTCCTGTTTCCAGCATGATGTCAATTTTGAAATCCTCCATAGCCGAATAAAGATATTCTTCCACCAAAGGACTTAATCGATGAATCTCATCGATAAACAAAACATCACCTTCTTCCAAATTTGTTAATAACCCTGCTAAATCACCCGGTTTATCCAATACAGGTCCTGAAGTAATTTTGATACCAACCCCCATCTCATTCGCAATAATATGCGACAAAGTTGTTTTTCCTAAGCCCGGAGGGCCATGCAGCAAAACGTGATCCAGCGCCTCGCCTCTCAGCCTAGCCGCTTTCACAAAAATATTGAGGTTCTCTAATATTTTAGCCTGTCCGGTAAAGTCTTCAAAAGCCTGAGGCCGCAATGCTCGTTCAATATCACGGTCGGTATTACTGAGACGTTCTGCATTTGGATCTAAATTCTCGTTCATTGTGGCAATATTTTTAATTTCTCTTATAGCGCTTTCCGATACTACCTAATTTTAATTGGATTACACCAAAAAATGCTTCCTTAAAGATACTCGTACTCATCTTTGATGTACCTTCGGTCCGATCTGTAAATATAATGGGTACTTCGACCACCTTAAAGCCATATTTTATGGCTGTGAATTTCATTTCAATCTGAAAGGCATAGCCTACAAACTTAATCTTGTCGAGCGGGATTGTTCCAAGGACTTCCCTTGTAAAACAAACAAATCCGGCAGTAGCATCCTGGATATCTATCCCTGTTATAAAACGAACATATACCGAAGCAAAATACGACATCAGTACCCGGCTCATTGGCCAATTGACCACATTCACGCCCTTGATATAACGCGAACCTATACTCATATCAGCACCATACACGCAAGCCTGCCGTAAACGAAGCAAGTCCTCTGGATTGTGGCTGAAATCTGCATCCATTTCAAAAATATAATGGTAATGTTCGCGGGATAGCGCCCATTTAAATCCATGAATATACGCCGTTCCCAGCCCTAGTTTCCCGGTTCGCTCTTCGATAAACAAACGGCCAGTAAATTCATGAAGCTGTAAATTCTTGATGATGGTAGCCGTTCCATCCGGGGAACCATCATCTACAATTAAAATATCAAATGCATGTGATAAGGAAAAAACTTTGCGAATGATTTTTTCAATATTTTCCTTTTCATTATATGTTGGAATGATAACTAAACTATCCGTCACTTTTTTATATTTAAGACCAGTAAAGGTAATCATTTACGTTAAATTCTAGTGCAGGAATTCGACGAAATATACAGGATAATCAACATTGCACAGATGAAAAAGCAGTAAACCCTTCAAGCGCAAACCAACACCGAAATCATTAATAACTTACATTAATAGGTGCATCGATAAAAAAAAAAGAAAAGCCCGCTACTTTGGGAGTAACAAGCTTTCATTAACCAATTATAAACTTAAATTATGAGACTGCAAATATGATGAAAATTGCTTTCATTTACAAATTTATTTGCGTTTTCCTGCAACATTTTCAATACAATCCCTATTTTGTTTTGCTAAATCGTTTATAAAACATGCATACTACCGCAATCTAACGATCCACCTCTCCTAAAACGATATCGATAGATCCAAGAATTGCAATCAAATCAGCAATCAGCACGCCTTTTCCGAGTTCTGAAATCACCGAAAGGTTATTGAAACTTGGCCCCCTTGATTTTACACGCAATGGAATATCTGATTTATCTTTTGTGACAAAGTAAAAACCCAATTCTCCCTTCGGATTTTCAGCACGCACATAATAATCCTGAGCTTTCAAATTTACTTTCTTCGGTACAAGAGCCCGCGGATCAAATTCGGCTGTACGTTTAAAATCTTTCTGCAATCGTTCAAGGCATTGCTCAACGATGCGAACAGATTGCTTGACCTCATCTACCCTAACTTTATAACGGTCCCAGCAATCACCGAGTGTTCCCATTTCACCTGTTCCTACAGGTATCTCAAAATCAATCTCTGGATAAACCGAATAGCCATCTATTCGTCTCAAATCCCATTTTATACCCGAAGCCCGCAGCATAGGTCCCGATACACCATAATTTATCGCAACGTCAGCAGGAAGTACACCTATTTTAGCCGTACGGGATATAAATATCTGATTCTGAGTTAATATCTCATCCAGTTCGACCAATTTAGGTTTGAAGTATGCAATAAATTCTGCACAACGTGCTTCAAAGCCAACAGGCAAATCATAAAACAAACCACCAACCCAAATATAGTTGTACAACATCCGGGAACCAGAAGCCCACTCAAGCATATTCATAATATGTTCACGGTCACGAAAACACCAGAGAAACGGCGTTGTTGCACCGATATCAATGCCATATGTTCCAATAGCAATCAGGTGCGATGCAATTCGATTGAGTTCACAGACCAGCACCCGGATGTACTCTATTCTTTTGGGTAGCCTACTGTCGAGACCAAGCATGCGTTCGACACCCATAACGAAAGCATGACTATTATTCATTGAGGCTAGATAATCTAGACGATCAGTAAAAGGAATTGTCTTTGCATAATTTAACGATTCGGCATGCTTATCAAAACAGCGGTGTAGATACCCTAAATGGGGAACAACCTCTTTCACAACCTCTCCGTCTGTAATCAGCTGAAGCCGGAGTACGCCATGCGTCGAAGGATGCTGAGGCCCCATGTTTAACACCATTTCCTGACTGGATATCGCTGTAAGGTGTTTTTCATAGCGCACTAGTGCCTCTCTATATTTTGGATTCGCCATTTCGATCAATTAATATGAATGCCATGATATGTTTCTGCCTCTTGATAATCCTTGCGCAGAGGATACCCTTCCCAATCGTCGGGAAGCAGAATCCTTCTAAGATCCGGGTGTCCCTCAAAATAAATTCCCATCAGGTCAAACGCTTCCCGTTCATGCCAATCTGCCGTACGCCATACCGAAGTAAGCGAAGGAATCTCAGGTAATTCGTCCAGCGAACGATGACCAGACAGCTCAACTTTTAAGACCAAACCGTGTTGATAAGGCAATGAATTGAGATGATAGACAACGGTAAAATGCGTTTGATAGTCCACCGCAGTAAGATTGCTTAAAAAATCAAAGTACAGCCCCTCTGTATCCCTCAGGAACAAACAGACGGCTATTATATCGGCCTTATCAATAAATAATGCAGGCTGCAGCCCATTGCGATCTTCCTTAAGAATAATTTGAGTTCCAAATCTGGAAACCAACATCGATTTAATTTCGTCAAATGTCATATTTATGGAGCTATACGTGTAATCTTCCAGGAATCAGACACTTTTTTATAAACGATACGATCATGCAGCCGGCTTGCACGTCCCTGCCAAAACTCGAAATAAATCGGTTTCAGCAGATAGCCGCCCCAATGTGATGGTCTAGGTACAGCTTCGCTTCCATTATATTGGTGCTCGAATTCTTCCACCCTGTTTTCCAAAAAACTGCGGTTTGGAATCTCGTGGCTCTGCGGGGAAGCCAGTGCACCGATACGGCTCGCTTTGGGTCGTGATTGAAAATATTCATCCGAATCGGCCTCACTTACAAAATCAATAACACCTTCGATCCGGACCTGCCGCTGTAATTCAGGCCAGAAAAACAATAATGCAGCATGCGGATTAGCTTTCATGTCTTCCCCTTTACGACTCTCATAATTTGTAAAAAAGACTAAACCTTCTGCTACAATATCCTTCAATAGAACAACTCGAGAGGACGGCAAATGATGGGAAGAGACGGTTGAAAGCACCATAGCATTGGGTTCGGTCACCTCGCTGTGAATAGCCGCATCAAACCATTTTTTAAACTGGTGGACTGGATCACGATCCACATCCGATTCAGATAGGCTACCTAATACGTAATCCTGTCTGATTGCTGCAATATCTTTATGTTGAATGGACATAGAAACCTATATTTATGTCCTACAAACTTACTAAAATCATTGCTTTTTCTCTATAAAGTTAGTAGAAATTGACAAAATCCCAATTTTGGCACAAATCTCGCATAGTTCTAATTAAAAAAGATTAGATCAACAACTCATTAAAATACGCGCTATATGTTTACCGAACTTGACCCACAAAAAGGAAGTCTGTTAATTTCCGAACCGTTTATGTTAGACCCTAGATTCCTCAGATCCGTGATATTGCTATGTGAATACAATACGGAGGGATCTCTCGGCTTTGTTTTAAATAATCAAACCAATGTCCGCATAGGCCAATTATTGGAATCTATACCGGATTGCAATTTTCCCATCTACGTGGGTGGCCCCGTGGCTCAGGAAAGCCTCTTTTTTGTACATAACCGGTTTGATTTATTGCTGAGTGGCGAAGAAGTTGCTCCTGGAATCTATTTCGGAGGCGATGAAGAGAAGCTTATCGAAGCCATCCAAACGGATAGCATAAAAGCTGACGAATTAAAATTCTTTATCGGCTATTCCGGATGGTCTGCAGGTCAACTGGACGGGGAAATCAAAGAGAATAGCTGGGCTGTACAGAATAAATACCACCATCAGCTCATTTTTGAAGGGAATGGTGAATTGCTATGGAAGGATGCCATTATTGGACTTGGCCCTAAATATGCACATGTTGCCAACTTTCCACAGAGCCCTAGCCTGAATTAGGCTAAGGGGCTTTCGCTTGCTGACAGTTCCCTTTAAGATCCGATAGAAGCGACCCATAGATGTATGACAAAATGGGAAGTTTCCTGCCATCATGTCCTATTAAAACCGATTTGGAACACAGATTGTACGTTTTTAACAAATCATAAAATTAAAAATAGCGACATATAAATTATGAATCCAGAAAAAGGTAGTATTTCAATTCACACGGAGAACATATTTCCCGTAATCAAAAAGTTCTTATATTCCGATAATGAAATTTTCTTGCGTGAACTGGTATCTAATGCCGTTGATGCTTCTCAAAAAATCAAACGCCTGGCTTCTTTAGGTCAATATCAAGGTGAAACAGGCGAATTGATTGTAGATGTAAAATTTGATGAAGCTGCCAAAACCATCACTATTTCCGACAATGGTATTGGTATGACAGCAGAGGAGATAAAAAAATACATCAACCAGATCGCTTTCTCAGGGGCCACAGAGTTCATGGAAAAATTCAAAGAAGCAAATGATGCAAATGAAATCATTGGCCGTTTTGGTTTAGGCTTCTATTCCGCATTTATGGTCGCCGATACGGTGGAAATCCAATCCTTATCTTATCAGGATGGCGCAGAACCGGCTCACTGGACTTGCGACGGTAGTACATCTTACGAAATTTCTACAGGAACAAGAACCACACGTGGTACTGATGTCATTTTACATATTAACGAAGAATCAACTGAATTTTTAAGCCAGGCACGTTTACAGGATATTCTAGATAAGTATGCTAAATTCCTTCCTGTACCCATTCGTTTTGGGACCAAGACCAATTCTGAACCGGATGGTGAAGACGAAGAAGGAAAACCAAAATACAAATCTGTAGAGGTAGACAACATCATCAATAATACTAACCCTGCCTGGACAAAGTCACCGTCTGAGTTAAAAGATGAAGATTATCTGGCATTCTACCGCGAGCTGTATCCGTATTCAATGGATGAACCATTGTTTTGGATCCACCTCAACGTCGATTACCCATTCAACCTGACCGGTATCCTTTACTTTCCTAAAGTTAAAAATGAACTGGAGATCCAGCGCAATAAAATTAAGCTTTACTCTAGACAGGTGTTCATTACCGACGAAGTGAAAGATATTGTTCCAGAATTCTTGATGTTACTTCACGGGGTGATCGATTCTCCAGACATCCCATTGAACGTATCGCGTTCATTTTTGCAGGCTGATAGCAACGTCAAGAAAATCAATAGTTATATCACCAAAAAGGTGGCTGACAAATTGAACGAAATATTTAAGACTGACCGCAAGGGCTTTGAAGAGAAATGGACGGATATCGGCTTATTTATCAAATATGGTATGCTAAGCGATGAGAAATTTGCGGAAAAAGCAAATGACTTCTGTTTAGTAAAAAACACGAACAACGAAAGTTTTACCATCAAAGAATATTACGAAAAAGTCAAAGAC
The DNA here is from genome assembly GCF_002429765.1 of Sphingobacterium sp. UBA5996. Taxonomy (NCBI): domain Bacteria; kingdom Pseudomonadati; phylum Bacteroidota; class Sphingobacteriia; order Sphingobacteriales; family Sphingobacteriaceae; genus Sphingobacterium; species Sphingobacterium sp. UBA5996. The sequence continues at coordinate 32,586 of NZ_DJAS01000032.1, read as the reverse complement.
ATTCAAGTAGATAAAGATGGAAACATTGTCTACTTATATACACATGATGCTGCCCAACAAGATGGCTTTATCCAAACTGCTTTAAATAAAGGCTATGATGTCTTGACGCTTGATGGCCCACTGGATACGCACTTCGCAGCTTATTTGGAGCAAAAGGGCGGTGAAAAGGTTCAATTGAAACGTGTGGATGCTGACGTTATCGATAAATTGATTCAGAAAGACGAAAAAGTCGAGCTGGCTCTTTCGGAAGAAGAATCCAAAAAAGCGCTGGAGGTTTTCGAAAAAGCAATTTCACGCCAAGATATGAAAGTTGAAGTTGACGCGTTAAATGAAGGTGATCTGCCCGTATCTGTAACGCTTGATGAATTTATGCGCCGAATGAAAGATATGGCCAAGACAGGTGGTGGTGGTATGAATTTCTATGGTTCATTGCCCGACAATTATAAGGTAACTGTCAACGGTAACCACCCACTGATCAAAAGAATTTTATCAGCATCCGACGAAGAGGGTTCAAAACTGGCAAAACAAGCTTTTGATTTAGCACTCTTATCCAGAGGTTTATTGTCCGGAGCCGATCTAACATCATTTGTGAAGAGAAGTGTAGAAATGATTTAATATAAGTTCCCCTTACAAAAAAGGCGGTTTCTATAATAGAAACCGCCTTTTTTGTAAAAAACGAAAAGCAAACGGGAACTTCTGGATTATTAAAGTAAACATTCCTGCCAATATGGACGCGCTTCGATGTTTTTTATTAAAATTTAATAAACTAATCTTCACCTAGTTGACTTTAAACGCTGTTTTTTTTCAGTCAAATATTTGGAGGGAATAGGGTTTAATCGTACTTTTGTATCATCAAAATCACGGTAGGTATAGCTCAGTTGGTTAGAGCACTAGATTGTGGTTCTAGGGGTCGTCGGTTCGAGCCCGATTACTTACCCAAAAAGGCAGATCAAATGATCCGCCTTTTTTTATTTGGTAGGTTCCCAGCCAACTAAATAAATTCTCTTTGACCAGCTACCCATAATCTAAACAAATTTCAAATAAAACTTCTTCCCTTTTACAATCCAGGTACAGGATCCATTAGCGGTGGATAGCGCGGATTATAAATAGCTACAGCAACTCTAGAGTCTGCACAGCCATAATATAAAAACCATTTTTGTTTAAAAAAGACCAATCCTTCGATAAAAACCGTTCCGTCTATATATTGCCCGCTTTTCTCGAAAGATTCCATGGGGCGCAAAAAAGGAACATCCATTCGCGCCAATACGCGCGTAGGATCTCGCGGATCAAATAGAACCTGCCCCGCAGAATAGGTGTTTTTAGCAAAACGCATATCTCCTTTCGCAGCATGATTCTTACCATTGTATAACAACAAAATTCCTTTATCCGTAAGCACTGCCGGAGGACCGCACTCAGTCAATGCGCTATCGAAATAACCATGCCTTGGAGAGATGAAGGGTTTCATTGCTCCTCTATTGTCTAGTACGGGTTCCCAGTCAATCAAATTATCGGATGTGGCACCATAAACACCGTACTCACCCCAGTACAACCAATATTTTCCGTTGATTTTAGCAACGACCTGCTTATTGCCTTTCAATACGGTCACAATTGAGGCTGATTTATGCGGCTCATTGATTAAATTGGGCTTATTTTTCGATTTTTTAAAAATAGGTCCATATTTAACCCAGTGTTTCAGATCAGAAGAGATGGCTAAACCTAAGCGCGGCACCTTTCGGTTCCATTGGGTGTAAAACATGACAAAGCGCCCATCCTCTGTTTGCGCTATCCGAGGATCCTCAGTCCCACCAGGCCATTCATTATCCTGTTGGTCGTCGGGAGCAGGATAGAATACCGGTGTTTTGAGTCGTTCGAAATGAATACCATCTGCACTGGCTGCTAGTCCCAGCCTGGAGGTACGGTGGCCAATCGCTTTTCCTGTCCGGTCCTCTGCACGATAAATGACATACACACTATCTCCCTTAACAACCGCTGCAGGATTAAAGGTATCGTTATTCTCCCATCGAATTTCCTTTTTCAGAATTGGATCATAAAATACCGAACCCGTATCTGGCTCAATAATTGGATTGACGCCTTCGGGCCGCTCAAAGCCCCCAAATACCCAATTTCCTTTTTTAAACTGTGCATTACGCTGTACGTTACAGCCGCTTAAAACGACGAACAGAATAGCGCCTGCAATTTTTACGATATTATTCATATTTTCATTGACTTTAATTACTTTAATATTGCTTTTAACAATAGCCTGTAAAAGCGGACATTATAATTGGTTACAATAGAAGATGAGCGAAATTATTGCTGATCAACGTTCAATACGCCCATCCATTATACGCTAAAAAAATAAGCCAATTTCAGGGCAAATAACTCATTCCATTTGCAATAGGCTGTTAACCTTCAAATAAATAGAAAACCGAATATTGCAATACACAGTATAAAATTATATATTTATAGCATGATCTCAAAACAGGAACATTACTATTCATTACAAGTATAGTAGAACATCCGCTTTTCCTCGGCGCTCTCCGGTTTATCTACTGACGACAAAAGAATTGCGTAATTGGCTATCTAAAATACGTTAGAAATAGAAAATCGATACGGGCGAAATAATAAAAAAAGCACTTGAGCTGTCCATAAATAAAATAATAACTGGCGAAATCTGCCGTATTTTAAACACAATGAAATATACTCAAATTAACACAGGAATACTTAGTTTCGGCATGTCTGGGCGTGTCTTTCACGCACCATTTATATCTACCAATCCACATTTCAATCTCAGTGCCGTTGTGGAACGCTCGAAAAAGGCCGCGCATGAATTCTATCCCGGAATAATAAGTTACGATACTATGGCTGACTTACTAGCTGACGATACTATAGAACTGGTTATTGTGAATACACCAAACTATACACATTTTCAATATGCCAAAGAAGCCCTAGAAGCAGGTAAACATGTTTTGATAGAAAAGCCCGCTGTCGATGACTCAGCACAATTCGATGCGCTGCTTGCCATTAGTAAACAACAAGGAAAACAATTATTTTTCTATCAAAATAGACGCTATGATAGTCATTTTTTAGATCTTAAGAAAGTAATAGAAAGTGGAGAATTAGGAAAGCTGATTGAAGTGCATTTCAGATTTGATCGCTATAAAATGGAATTGGGACAAAAATACTTCAAGGAAGATACGCAGTATATTTCCAATGGTATTACCTATGACCTCGGTCCTCACCTTCTCGATCAGGCAATCTCCCTTTTTGGAAAGCCGATTAAATTCAGCAAGACGACGTCTATTAACAGACCAGATTCAAAAGTTGCAGACTACTTTCACTATCATCTCTACTATCCAGCTGAACTGAACGTCTACTTAACGGGCAGTCTGCTGGTCGCTTCTCCACAACCAGCCTTTGTCCTACATGGTACAAAAGGAAGTTTTGTCAAAAACATGACGGATGTGCAAGAACAGCAATTGCTGGATGGTATGCTACCTGACGATCCATCTTATGGCCTTGAGCCAGCAGGACTCGAAGGGAAACTCGTGACCATAGATGCCGCTAATCAAAAACATGAATCTTTCGTAACCCCACATAAAGGAGATTATAATCAGCTATTTGAAGCTATTTATGAAAGCTTAAGAAATCATGTCAATTACCCTATTCAAGCTGATCAGATTAAATGGCAGATCGAGTTGCTTGAAGCAGAAAACACCTAAGTTTATAAAAAATCAAATGGCGGCACCGTTCGAGAAAAGAGATATGTGCTGCCATTTTTAATTTCCTTCCCAGCGGCATTCGTTCGGTTCGATATGGATCATCACATGACCAAGGTCAGGAATATGTGCTTTCAGATGGTCCTTAAGTTGATGCGCCAGCTCATGCCCTGCTCGTACTGTAATTTCACTATCGACAATAGCATGGAGATCGACATGATATTTCGCTCCGGATTTACGAACAAAACATTTTTCTGTCGCTTTTATCCCCTCAACTTTTAATGCCTCTTTTCGGATATCATCAATGACTTCATCGTAGACATTTTCATCCATGATCTCGCCAAGCGCTGGTCTGAAAATATGATAACAGTTATAGAGTATAAATCCAGCAGCAAATAATGCCGCATAGTCATCCGCATTTTCGTATCCTTTTCCGAGCAACAATGCAATAGATATCCCAATGAAAGCTGCAACTGATGTTATCGCATCGCTTCGATGGTGCCAAGCGTCCGCACGAAGTGAAGAGCTATTCGTTTCTTTACTTTTCTTCATAACGATTCTATAGGAAACTTCCTTCCAAACAATAATTCCCCCCAGCACAAGTAGCGTCCAGGGTTTGGGTAGATCATGTGGCGTTCCTATATTCTCAATACTTTCATAAGCGATTATGGTTGCGGAAACAATGAGAAAGCCAACGACAATAAATGTAATAAGGGGTTCTACCCGACCATGACCATAAGGGTGATTGTCATCGGCAGGTCGCTGCGCATATTTTAAACCAAGAAGCACTAAAAATGAAGAGAAAATGTCCGCTGTTGACTCAATGGCATCCGCAATCAGCGCATAGGAGTTTCCGAAGAAACCTGCTAGCCATTTTAACAAGGCCAGTAATGCATTACCCACAATACTAAAATAAGTCGTTCTGACTGCAGTCTGCTCTTGAAGTTCGGACATCGCTATAAATTAACTTGACAACGCGAAAATACTGTTTTTCTTTTCAAATTCTATTCTCCATCTATAGAAAATAGCGATTGCAACAGTTGATCGTTAGCTGCCACTTGCGATATCCTGCAATGCTTTTTTTATCTCAGGAGTTCCATAGTCACGGCTTCCCTCCAGGCGTTCTACGATCTTTCCAGCTTTATCCATGATGACTGTTGTCGGTATGGATTGTCCTAAGAATTCTGCAGGAATATCCCCCGCTGCTATATAAAGAGGTAGGTCATACTTATTTTCTGCCATAAATGCGGAAGACTTCTCCATGTCGCCATCAACATCTACCATGAGAAAAACGATATCCTTATGATCTTTAAGCGATTGCCTAAGCTGGTCAATCGAAGGTAGTTCATGGATACATGGAGGACACCAGGTCGCCCAGAAATTGATAAACACGACCTTACCTTTTAAAGCACTTAATGGAAGAACCTTACCCTCTTTATCCTTAAAAGATAACTCCTGGGTTGTAGGTGCACTAACTTCAGCAGGTTCCTCCACCTTTTCGGTCTTGACCTCATTTTTAGTACCTGGATTTCCACAGCCAAAAAATAAACCGGTCGATAACGCGACAAGTCCAAAAAAAATAGATCTGCTATTAAACCTTATACTCATTGTCTTTTGTTTCATTAAAATTATTTCATTTACAAATAAATCCTCCCTCGCTAAGCGTTTTTTTGAAGTAAAGCCAAAAGCCTAGATCAAAAATTCGTATATCTTCTCAACCTTATAGTCTTGGGGGCCAATTTTTCAAAGCATGAGCTAATTTAATCTTAATTATTCGGGGCCGCAAATGTCACATATCCTTACACAATCTAAGTCGCTGACTATAAACAAAATAAGCGACAATAAAAATAAAATTAAAAAATTGCAAGCGCTTTTCAGGGAATTAAAAAGTGAATAAACCAACACCTTTCATACCTCAAAAAAACACCCTAAAAGTTTTGTCTAACTTTTAGGATGTGGTTTAATAATAGCGCTTCTATAGATTTATTGAAGAATTATGCAGAGTAGGCCATGGCATTAAAGCCCTTCTTTTTGATAATTTCAATGATTTCTTCCTCTGAAACACCATCAGATTTTACTGTCAAGATCTTGTCTGCATTCGCAGTGTCAACACTCCACTCATAGATACCGTCCATATTATCCAGATCAGCACTTACTTTAGACACACAGCCCCCACAGTTAAGGTTTGTTTTAAATTGAAGTTCTTTGCTTTCCATGTTATTTAATTTTAATGTTATCAATCTATTTATTTTTCTACGGGAATACCCGTATAATTCATTTGGCTGCACTTGCAGTTTTCCTATCTTGGTCTACCATATTTACACTTTATGGCAAGCTTCCAATCCATGCTTAATGACCTTATTTTTTCCAGCGAAGCCGCAAGCTATTGCTGACAACACTAACACTACTCAGTGCCATAGCTGCTCCAGCTATCATAGGGTTTAGCAAGAAACCGTTGAATGGATACAGAATACCTGCAGCGAGCGGAATCCCAATCAAATTGTAAATGAACGCCCAAAACAAGTTTTGCTTAATCGTTGCGACTGTTTGTTTCGAAAGTCGGATTGCCTGTGGTATTTTCGTTAAATCAGAAGAAATAATGGTCATTTTTGCCACGTCCATTGCGATATCGCTTCCTTTTCCCATGGCAATACTGACATCTGCTGTCGCTAAAGCTGTACTGTCATTAATACCGTCTCCAACCATAGCTACAACCCGACCTCGTTCCTGTAGTTCTTTAATAAAATCAGCTTTTTGCTCAGGCAATACTTCCGCTTTATAATGTTGAATACCTGTTTCAGCAGCAATTGCCCTGGCTGTGGCCTCGTTGTCACCAGTCAGCATATATAGCTCAATTCCCATTGCCTGCATCTCCTTGATGGCACGTACAGAAGTTTCCTTAATCTGGTCTGCAATGGCAATGACAGCTAATGCAGTCTGACTATTGGCAAACCAGATCACTGTTTTAGATTGATTTTCCCATTGCGTGGTATGGTCCATCAATTCCGTCGGAATGGTGATCCGATTATCATCTAACAGCCTCCGATTCCCAACATAATAGGTTTCATTGCCGTCACTAGCTTTTACACCTTTCCCTGTGATACTTTCGATAAAAGATATTGGAGTAACTATCACATCTTTAAAATACCCTACAACAGCCTCTGCCAAAGGATGTTCCGATTGTTTCTCCAAGCTTAGCAAGATGCCTTTTAAATTATCCGTATTATCCTTCCAATACACGTCAGTTACCATAGGCTTTCCCGCAGTAATGGTTCCAGTTTTATCCAAGACAATGGCATTTACCTTTTTGGCTAGCTCTAGACTTTCCGCATCTTTAATTAAAATACCCTGCTCCGCTCCCTTGCCAACACCGACCATGATGGCCGTAGGTGTTGCTAAGCCCAATGCACAGGGACAGGCTATCACTAAAACCGTTACTGCAGCCAATAATCCCTGCACCAGATGATTTTCTCCACCCAATGTAAACCACAGTAGAAAAGTTAAAATAGCAATACCAATGACAACAGGAACGAATATAGCAGCAATTCGATCAACCAGCTTTTGCACGGGTGCTTTACTCCCCTGCGCGTCCTGTACCATTTTAATAATGTTTGCCAACATGGTTTCTTTACCAACTTTTGTGGCTCTGAACTGAAAGCTGCCTTTCTGATTGATGGTCCCTGCGAACACGTGTTCATTTTCCATTTTTAAAACAGGAACTGGCTCCCCACTTAACATACTTTCATCGACATAAGAATTTCCACCGATAACAATACCATCGACTGCAATTTTCTCTCCTGGTTTTACCAAAATGATGTTACCTGCATTCACATTTGCTATCGGTACCTGAAGTTGTGTACCGTCAGACTGAACGACCATAACCGTCTTAGGCTGTAGTCCCATTAGCTTTTTAATGGCCGATGAGGTGTTGCCTTTCGCCTTTTCTTCCAGTAGTTTGCCCAATAAAATAAAAGCAATAACAACTGAAGCTGCCTCAAAATATACATGTGCATGCAAACCGCGTTGATGCCAAAATTCAGCAAAAAGCATGTTAAATACACTAAAAATATAGGCTATTCCTGTGCTTAATGCAACGAGGGTATCCATGTTGGCCGAGTGGTGTTTTGCCTGTTTCCAAGCATTGACAAAAAAGTCCTTGCCCAGCCAAAGAACTACTGGCGTGGAAAATAGCCACATCATAGGATTTGCGTACGGCATATCCATAAAGAACATACCTATCACGACCACGGGAAGCGAAAGTATTACTGCCCACCGTGTTTTAATCTTAAGCTTACGGAATTTCTCCGCGTGAATAGCCTCCAAAGTTTCCTGTTGTGTGGATTCGTCTTCGATTAACAGATCATAACCACCAGCTTGGACTGCCTTTTGGATTTTTAAAGGATCTGTCACACCCGGAACATATTCAACAGTGAGATTTCCTGTTGCAAAATTTACAGCTGCATTAACAACACCCTGTTCATATTTTGTCATACTCTCGGCACTAACGGCACATGAGGCGCAAGTCATCCCAAGAACTGGAAATGTTTTCGTCAATGTGGAAACACCATAACCAAGATTTCTGATGGTCTTTACGCTGCTAAGAACGGCTTCACGATCTTCTGGTACGATAGCAACTCTTTGATTGTTCAATTCTACCCGATAGCTCGCCAAACCTTTAACCTGAGCTAGTCCCTTTTCGATAATTGAAGCACAATGTTCGCTTTCAACATCCTCTATAGGTATATAAATCGTATCTTTATAAATAGCTGTAGCCATAACTGATGTTTAATTTTGTACTACAAATTTGGCCATAAATAAGATGGAAATCATTACACAATTACTGTTTTCATTTGTAAGATTTACGCGGTAATAGAATACGAAAGGTTAAACTTAACAGAATAAATTATAAGGAGACCCCTGCTTTAACTTTCAACTTTTTCCACAAAACAATAGATAATATAATCACCACGTTCTTCGAGTTTAATCCTTTCCATTTCACTCCAGCCCGATGCATTGGTATCTTCATCGGTAAAATTCTGAATTCTGTCAAATGCGACACCGATCTTTGTTTTCCCATCTGCATAGATCTGATATTTCGCAGAAGTCTGCCAGCTTACTTTTTTTCTAAATAAACGTAAACCTTCTCTTTTCAAAAAACCGTGCATTTCATTCGATAAATTCATATTCTCATTTGTTTTACGCGCCCACACTACTCCCCTATTTATTTGGCAGATGCTTTTTTTGGTTTAAGGACTTACCTAAAGCCTTTTCTTTACATTATCTATCTGAGCTACATGACTTTATTAGCTAAAGAAATAGTTTTTCAACGCTGAAATAGATAGCCCTAAGATAGCGAACCCGATGAAAACCAACAATTAAACTACTGCTATTTTATCGTACTCAAATGTGATTTCGTCGAATTTTCTAACAGCACAGGATGGCACTTCTTTCCATGCTCATTATGATCGGCCAGACTATTCAAACAAAGTCTACTGAATCAAAAACAGAAATAGCAACACACGCTATTTTTTTATCGAATAGAACTACTAGTTCGTCGGCTTCATTTTCCATTCTGTCGATATTTTTCGTTGTTATTTTCCGTAGAAAGCACATTTGTTTACAATTTAAACGAATACCTATGGAAAATATTGAAAATTTTTTAGCGGAGGATTTTGTACTGGATGTACAAACTGTCTGCATAGTCGAACCAATCTCATTTTTTGATTTTGATGATATGGAATATATAACCACGAAGACAGTTTCGTCTTCACAAATCATATAAAGGGGATAAAGCTGTAAAGGCGTTCTGGTAGGCGCCTTTACAGCAATCGTCTTTGCGACTCAATACACAAAAACAAACCAACTATATGACTTCACCCAAACTAAAATGTATTCTCATTGAGGATGAACCACTGGCAACAAAAAAAATAGTCGAATACATCCATATGTTCCCAGATCTTCAATTGATAAAAATGGTCGAAGACATTGAAAATCCAGAATTATTTAGGCAGGATTTAAAATCTGCAGACATCCTGTTCTTAGATCTCATTGTTAGCGGCGGCAATATTAATGCACTTGCCGAATTGATCTCCGAAATTCCTATATTGATCATTACATCCGCCGTGTCACGTTGGCAATATCCAGAATTTATCAAAAATAGAAAGCATTTTGCACTGCAAAAACCAATTTCGCCCGAAATGTTTCAGTCTTGTATAAAACAGGTTATGCAATACTAGTCCTCATCACCCATGTCATTATTCCAGTTATCCGATTATTTTCTTCTGCGCACACCGCTACTTCCCGCTGCAGTTGCCGTTGATCTGTTAAGGATAGAAGAGGCAAATGATATGGAAGAGAGACTTCGTCACCTCTTTCAACGTGAGCAATTAAAAGAAGCGCTATTTCTAGCAAGCCCGACCTTCTCGGTAGAAGTCGAAAAATGGCTTGAATACAAGAAAGAGAGCAGTCTAAAAATGATTACTTCGCTACTGAAATATGCGATTCGCATGAGCAGCAGGAGCACGCCTTTCGGCCTATTCGCAGGTGTATCTTTGGGGAATGTTATAGCTTCCGAAAAAAAGGTGTCATTAATCAGGGGTAATACACATAAAACTGTACTAAAACTGGATGCCTCCGTTCTGACAGGAGTTATTGGACGGCTATCAAATGACGAAAGAATTTACAGTCAGCTCTATTATCGTATCAATTCGACCTTATACTTAGAAGGTAAATATTACAAATATTATCAAAAAGTAACAAACGGGAAGAAAGGACAGAATATACTGAAACGCATAAGGCTTACCCCGGTTTTGCATCGTGTCGTCGAATATTTCGAAAGCAATGAGCGAACTGCCCACTATCAATCATTGACTGATTTGCTGCAGCGTTTTGGGGCGTCAACAGCGCATGCTACCCTATTTGTCAATAACCTCATCAGTCTCGGGATTATATCCTCCGAATTACAGCCCAATGTAATTGGTCGAGGTTATCTTGACAGTTTGATAAAGACACTTGAAAGAGTGGATAAGAAGGGAAATTATTTAAAGCGTTTTTTAATGATAAAAACATGGCTTCATAGCACGCTACCTGTCATTGAGATTCAAAAGGCCATCGTTAAATTATTGCAACCTTTGGCTCCAGACCTCGATATGACCAATTCGTTACAAGGGGACCTTCTTATCACTATGGAAGAAAATAATCTATCAGATGCCGCATTAAAACACCTAAGAGATCAATTTCAAGATTTGCTACCACTTTGCCGCCAGGCAAAGTTGACAGATTTCGACCGTTTTAAAGCTGCATTCTCGGATAAATATGAAGATAGAATGATCCCACTGACTACAGCTCTTGATCCGGATACCGGCATTGGTTATGGCCGTCAAGAAGGTGTCTACAATATAACCGATGAAATACTTGGGGAAGTTAAAAATATCGCTCCAACAGACGAAAAAAAATATGGCGACCACCATTATCAAGACTTGGTCATTGAAAAATTTATAGAAAGTGTAAAAAGTCATTTCACTGAAATTCAGCTTACCAGCAAAGATTTAAATCATATTGCTAAACAGCGTAAACAGACTGCCAACGCTATTCCTTCTTCGTTCTATGCTATCGGCAACCTTCTTAAAAGTTCAAGTGAGGATAATTTATGCTTCAATCTGGGTACTATTGGTGGTTCGTCATCCGGAAACTTAATTTCCAGATTCGCACATCTGGATGAAAAATTGAATAACAAGTTAAAGGAATCTGCCAACAGAGAGCAACAGCAATTTCCCGATGCAATACTCGCCGAGATTTGCCACTACCCAGATAACAATGCCGGAAATATCATTTATCGACCAGCGCTACGAAGAGCATCCATCTGTCTGACCCCCACTATTGACACAGAACAAGAACAAATTGATGTTAGTGACTTACACCTGTTTCTCAAAGACAATCGCTTAGTATTGTGGTCCAAAAAATTCAATAAAGTCATTATCCCCCGTTTGACGACGGCCCACAATTTTGAGCAGGGAATGAATATCTATAAATTTCTTGCAGATTTTCAGTTCCAAAATAATAGGCTGGATCTTTCCTGGAATTGGGGAATTATGAAAGAACAGCCGAGACTCCCGAGAATAACCTACAAAAATATTATCTTGTCTAGAGCACAGTGGCGAATTCAAAAACTCGCAAAATACCCAAGTGCCCCCCATGCTTTTGTCAAAAATATGCAGGCAGAGCTCAAAATTCCTACAATGGTCGTCATCAGCAGCGGCGATAATGAACTGTTGATAAATTTAGATAATCCTCTGTGTGCAGAAATACTATTGGATCATATGTGTAAAAGAGATACTCTATTAACCGAAGATATCTTGCAAGACTATTCATCAGTAGTCTACGATAAAGATGGAAGTGTTTTTGCCAACGAGATCATTATTCCAATAGAAGCAGCGCATGATGCTCGTGCAAATGAGTCAGCCCCTCAAGAAAATAACCTGAAAAGATGCTTTCCTTTGGGCAGTGAATGGCTTTACGCCAAAATCTACTGCGGTTTACATTTTGCAGACACCCTGTTAAAGGAAATTTTCCCCTTAATCATAACGACTATTCATCAGCAAGATGCTATAAAAAAATGGTTTTTTATACGCTACAACGACCCAGCTCCCCACATTAGATTTAGGGTGCAGGTCTCAGATCCAAGCCAATGCTGTTTCATTATATCCACCATGAATACCCTATTGGAACAGTTTGTTCAAGAAGGTCAGGTTTCGGCGATATCTTTTGATACTTATACACGGGAGATTGAACGATACACCCCATTATGTATGGAACTTAGTGAGGAGTTATTCTATCGACAAAGCGAAACCATACTGACAGCAATCCAGCAAAGCACTTCAATCAACGATCGATGGCGTTTGGCTTTCGAAAATATGGAGTCGCTATTCGAAGCCGCAAAATTTACACTGATCGAAAAAAAAGACTTTTGTATACGAATGAATACGCTGTATCAGCAAGAATTTGACAATAATAAAAATCTCTGGGTTCATCTCAACAATAAGTTCAAAGAGAAAAAAAACTGGTTCGATAAACCGTTAGACAATCTTGGAGACACCAAGGAGAAACTAAATGCAGTCCAATACAGCATATTTTCTACCTTACGGATACATACAGATCAAGAAGAGTTCCAGTCCATCCGCGCCTCGTTATTGTCAAGCTATATTCACATGTTTATTAATCGATTGTTCATGTCGGATCAACGTTTGCATGAACTTGCAGTCTATCATTTTATGGTTTGCTATTATAAAATGCAGATCGGGAAACAGAAAGAGCATATGACTTCGATAAATTAAACTTTTATATAAGTCCCATCTTGGCAAAAAGCTGATTGCGGTATTGCAAACCTATACCGAGCTGAGTTCCATTTTTCAGAACTACTTTGCTTGCCTCAACCCCCTTGATTTGCTTGATATTAACAATATAGGATCGATGCATACGGGCAAACATATCCCACGGTAGTTCTGCTTCCATATCTTTCATGGTAGACAATAAAGTTTGCATACCTTCTACAGAGTAGATCTGTATATAATCCCCCCAAGCTTTTAGATAGAAAATATCCGCAGGATCTATAAAAATAGTCTTGTTCCGGTCTTTTATCTTAATCGCCTTTCTTTCACCTTGTGGCCCCCTTCTCGAATACAGAATTGCCTTTTGAACTTTCTCGATCGCCTTGATCAACCGCTCCTCCGTGAGGAGTGGCTTTAAGATATAGTCAATTACATCCAGCTCAAATCCATCAACTGCATACTCATAATGCCCTGTTATAAAAACTACAAATGGCGGATGAGCAAGTCCTTTGAGAAAGGTAATTCCATCCATTTCAGGCATATCGATATCCGACAAAATAAGATCTACCTCCTGCTGCCTTAAAACGTCAATTGCTTGCAAAGGGTTTTCGAATACACCCAATATTTTGATCAGGCCTAATTTGGAAACTAATTTCTCCAGGCGACCTCTCGCAATAGGCTCATCTTCAATAAGGATAGTTTTAATTCTATTCATAAGTAGTTTGCATGCCGCTGCTTTGGTGCTACGGTTCTGTTTCCGAATGTAAAGTTACAACAAGATTAACACTAAATACACCCTCTTGCGACTTTATTTCCAAAATGTGATGATGAGGGTAATGAAGTTCCAGTCGTTTTCTTACGTTTTCAATCCCTAATCCACCGATATAATTTTCTGGTTTTGAAAGTGCTCGAAATGCATTGGACACGTTCATATGCACCTTATCCTCCTTCACCTGAATATTTATGGATATCCATCCCGCAGAAGAACTTAAACGAGGTCCATGTTTGAATGCATTTTCTACGAACGGAAAAAAGATCAAAGGAACCATCATGCAGTTTTCGTCATCAGCCGCCAGATTTAGATCAATCTGTACTGTTTGATTATAGCGTAACTTTTCCAATTCAACATAATCCTTTAACAATTGAAATTCGCGATTAATTTCTATCCTTGGCTGATTGCTCTCATGTAGTAAATACACCATAATACTGCTTAAACGCATCATACTTTCGCCACCTCTTTCATCACGATCGGATACCAGCACATAGATGCTATAAAGTGTATTAAGTAAAAAATGGGGATTGATCTGATATTTGAGAAAAGCAAGCTCCAATTGAACGTTATTCAATTCCAATGCAGCATTTTTCAGTTCGAGCTTCATTTTGGAATTTCTGACAGACATAAATGCCTGTACAATTTTTACGGTCAATGGCAGAGCCACTAAAAAAATAAAATCCAATAAATAATAGCTAATAGAGGAAGGTCTAAAGGCTCCAAAGATTCCCTTATCTAATACTATTTCAATATAACTTGATAAACGAATATCTGGTGTTAAATATTTGAGCGTCAAGATCGCGCCAAAGTAACTTAGAAATGACCACCAAGCATAAATAAACAATAACCATACAATACACAGCAAAAACTTCCCTGGAATAAACCAACGCGGAATAACAATATATGCTGTCACATAAAATATGGTCAATAAAGAGAATACGTCCTTTAAAAACAATATCCATGAATTATCAATATCTATTCGCTGATAGGAAATGAATTGCATTCCCAAAACCACAAACCAAAAACACAGATGAAGAATAATACGTTTACCAGTATTGTAATTCTGAAAAAAACTGTTCATAGATAGCATTGCTCTCAATAAGATGAGTCTAAGATAGAAATATCATTTAGTTTGTACTAGGGTAAATTGTCAAGTAATCCATTAAAAAGACATTTTTGAGACAAAAAGCTAATACTATCTTCCTTATATTTAACGTTAAAGAACCCGAAAAAGCAACAATTCGATGTCAACTACATTTACGCAGCTATGGCTATATAATAACTGGGCCAATACAGTAGTACTAGAAAAACTAAAAAAGGAAGGCGAGAAAACGCCCCATTCTTGCCTGCGGCTATTTAGCCATATTGTGAATGCTCAGGCTATTTGGTTGAGCCGATTGATTGGCGAGAAAATACCTGTTGGCGTTTGGGATGAACATAGTATAAGCGATTGCCAGAGGTATCACCAATTAACATCGGAAGGATTTGCTCAGCAGATTCAGGGCATAAAAGATACGGATAATAAAATTGCCACTTACACAAACACACAGCATCAAGCTTTTCATAATAAGGTCAACGATATCCTCTTACACGTGTTTAATCATGGTACTTATCATAGGGCACAAATCGCAAGTGAAATGAGAAGAAATGGCATAGAGCCTATCAATACAGATTATATCACTTTTATCCGCCTAAAACAATACTAAATGTATACGCTGCTTCCAATCTTACCATTATATTAAGATGCCGATTTTCTCGCAAAGATAAATGTCATGCATCATGATCATTCCGCATGATAAACACATGGGAACTACCACAAATTTAAAACAAAAAATGAGTTACAAGCACATCTTTAAAGCATCTCTAACTTGGCCTCATACTGAACAGCCTAGTCTTCAGGGATTAAAAGTTTATAATAAAAACCATCACATCGCGATTGAGGGAAAAGCAGATCTTCACGTTTCAGCCGCAAAAGTATTCAAGGGCGATCCCGCATTATACAATCCAGAAGATTTGCTTCTCAGCAGCCTGGTTTCTTGCCATATGATGTCATACCTATATGTATGTTCGCAGAACAGCATTCAGGTTCTATCATATACTGATAACGCCGTTGCTATCTTGGCAACTGAAATAGACGGCAGCGGCCGTTTCACAGCGGTTACATTATACCCTGAAGTGGTTATCGCAGATAATTCTCAAGTAGACCTTGCCTTATCACTACATACACAAGCAAACAAACTTTGCTTTATTGCCAATTCATGCAATTTCAAGGTACTGCACCATCCGACATGTAAAGCCATCAATACAGAATCTTAGCGCAATCGAAAATAAAAGACTGATCACAAATTAGTAATTAAATAACATACAAGTTTTTAAGGATTTGATTATTTTTGGAACATAATGGAAAATTCCAAGAAAAAAGCAGCAATCGGATTTATATTTATCACATTACTCATCGATATTACAGGTTGGGGAATTATCATTCCTGTTGTTCCTAAACTTATTGAGGAGCTGATCCATAGTGACATCAGTGAAGCGGCTAAATATGGTGGCTGGCTTGGCTTTGCTTACGCTTTTACGCAGTTCATATTTTCTCCTGTCGTTGGCAATCTGAGTGATAAATATGGTAGAAGACCTGTTATATTGATTTCCCTTTTTGGATTCGCGGTAGACTATATCTTTCTCGCCCTTGCACCAACCATAGGATGGCTTTTTTTGGGAAGAGTTATTGCTGGATTGACTGGAGCCAGCTTTACAACTGCAAGTGCCTATATTGCAGATATATCAACCGATGAAGATCGGGCGAAGAACTTCGGCTTGATAGGTGCTGCATTTGGTTTAGGCTTCATCATCGGTCCCGTTATCGGTGGTTTACTCGGCCACTATGGCGCTAGAGTTCCCTTTTATGCCGCCGCAGGATTGTGCATGCTAAACTTCCTTTATGGTTATTTTATTTTACCCGAGAGCTTAGACAAAGAAAAACGCAGAGCCTTTGACTGGAAACGTGCCAATCCTGTTGGATCTTTTAAATTTCTCGGAAAGCATCCGGAAATATCCGGTTTAATCGTTGCCTTAATTTTAATATATATTGCAGGACATGCTGTTCAGAGCAATTGGAACTTTTTCACCATGTACAAATTCAATTGGACTGAAAGAATGGTAGGTATTTCGCTAGGTGTCATTGGTTTGCTGATTGGGTTGGTTCAGGGTATTTTGATTCGATGGACAACACCCAAACTTGGTGAACAGAAAAGCATTTTTTATGGGCTTACCCTTTATGCGATTGGCTTACTGTTATTCTCATTTGCAAGCCAAGGATGGATGATGTTCGTATTCCTAATTCCCTATTGCCTCGGTGGTATTTGTGGCCCTGCCCTACAATCTGTTATAACCAAAAATGTTCCTTCAAACGAACAGGGTGAACTTCAAGGTGCATTAACCAGCCTGATGAGTGCAACATCAATAATTGGCCCTCCGATGATGACCAATCTTTTCTATTACTTTACTCATGATAACGCACCCTTTAAATTCTCCGGCGCACCATTTTTCTTAGCATTTGTTCTGATGTCAATAAGTGTAATAATTGTATATAGCGCTTTCCAGAAGAAGCGGAAACAACAAATAAATCAGCTTTAAAAATATCGCCAATGGAATTTCATGGTGTTGCGCCATCCTGCGAAAGTAGATTGACAAAAAACTATAGCATGATTTATGGACAGTATATAAACAACTAGCTAAACACTGACCCAAAGATTATATTATATTGATCGATCACTTGCTTGAAAACCACATAACTCGCTTATTCGTTACTGTAGCTACACGAATAAGCGATGTAAATCAGCGCCCGCAGGACTAGTTCATCTTCACTCGTTCAGACCATTAATAATAGTCCGAACTTCAACATGGCTGCGACTGTAATCATGATAGTCTAGAAGCCGGCACTTTTTATATAAACTAGTTCTGCTCTGCGCTGATTAAATACTTTTGCTTCTACATACAGCATAGCTGCCTGCTTTCGCTTTCAGATTGATGTATATTACATAAATTGATTTTATTATGTTAACAAATGTTGTCAATTAGTGTTCGTGTCCACCTGTATTACTCATTTTAGCATTAATAAAAAAAGCGCCCTTCACAACAATTTTTGTTCCTGCAGGAATCTCCATTACAGGAATAATCGCAGTATATCCCAAGGCAGACACGCCTTTTTGAATCTCAATTTTTTCAAAATTGATGTTCTTTGCCTGTTCCTCCCCGTGCTGGCCAGCTTCTTTCTCATCGCTGTGTGCATGTTTTGTTTCGCCCTGATCATGTGCATGCCCGTGATCATCGTGCTCTTCTTCATGTTCCTCAGGTTTCTTGTCTGTTTCCACAAATATGTAATACTTGCCGTCGGCCTCCACAATGGCATCATTCGGAACAGCCGGAGTCCGCACATTATTGACACCGATCATCCCCGTAATGTTCATCCCATCAATCAAGCCCACTTTGCTACCTACCACTGTACTGTGTACAGCGATGGTCTTGCTGTCGTTTTCAAAGGAAGAACCTATGGTAAAAACTTTGGCAGTATAGGTTTTATCGGGGTTGTTTGTCAGCTGGAAGTTGATGATCTGCCCCACTTTAACCAAGGGTAAATCCTTCTCAAACACCTGCAGATCTAAGTGCAGAAGACTATTGTCAACAATCTCGATTACCGGAGAAGATACATCCACATAACTCCCTATTTTCGCAAAAACATTACTCACCGTTCCATTGATAGGGCTTGTCACGGCCAATGAAGTGCGCATATTGGAAAGATTCACACTATTGGGATTAATTCCCATCAACTGGATCTGTTGCTGTAAGGAAGCCTTTCGAGCTCGTAAACTGTTGAAGTCAGCCGTTGCGGCCTGCAGATTTTTACGTGCGCCGGCATTGCCCTCATTCAATTCCTGTTGCCTTGCCATCTCTTGTTCAGCGAGGGTAATTTTGCTAGCAAGAGATACATATTCTTCCTGCAGCAGTACAAACTGCGGGTTGGTAATTGTCGCGATCACCTGTCCCTTACGCACATTGTCCCCCAACTGTACATTCAACGTCTTTACAACACCACCATAAAGCGCCGTCGCATTCGCTTTATTATTATTGGGTACACTCAAAAGTCCATTGGCCTTGATTGTAGCAGTAAGCTCCTTCTCTTCAATACCTCCAAAAACGATGCCCACAGCTTTTATTTGTGCAGCACTCAATGCGGCTACGGTAACCGGTCCCTCCTCGTGCCCCTCTTCGGCATTAGGCTCTTCCTTTCCCGCGGGTTGACCTTTAGGCTCCGACTCATTAGAACCGCAACCGTAAAAAAAAGCTACGGCGATACATACGATAACTATTCTTATGAAAACTTTCATTGTTGACTTATTTGTTATTGAAGTAATTATATTGAATTGCTGATTGATTATACTGATTGAGTACTTCGAGATAATTCTGACGAATCCCAATGGCCTGACTTAAAAATTGACTTAATTCAGCAAAATTAATCTCCCCCGTTCTATAACCCAAAGTAGCTGCTTTAATAATCGCATCCGCTTGTTTCAAACCCGAAGACTCGTAAAATTGCAGTAATGCACTATGCTTGTCAATCTCAGCAAGTGCGTTCCCTTTATTGGTTTGGAATACCTGCGTATCATATTCCAACTTACGCTGTTGAACTTCCATCTCGGCACTGGCAGCCTTCACTTTACTCTTATACGCGCCCAGACTAAAAACTGGAAAAGATGCGGAGATAGAAAATCCCGATAACGGATCTTTGGCTCCCCAGACACGTTGGGAGAAAAATCGACCCGAGAACTCCGGCTTATTGGTATTTTTCTGAACGCTGATATTGGATGAAGCGATATTTACATTTTGCTGCTGTAAAACAAGTAAAGGATGCGTTAGTTCTTCAGACGGACTGCTTGCTACATCGATCTTCGCTAAAGACTGATCTAATGGAAGCATCCATAGATTACGATCCAGCAACATCATCAATTGCTGCTGCTGAATAACGATATCTTTTTTGTTTTGAGCTAGTTGTGCTTCAAGCTCTTTCAATTTTGCTTCTGCGGCGATCTTATCCAGTGCGGCTACGTCACCAGTTTTAAAACGTAATTCAGTTGCCTTAAACATACCCGTATAGATACTATCGAGCTCCATATATAATTTTTGGCGATCCTGGAGATACCAGAGCTGAAAATACGCCGTCCTTACATCTTTCGTAATCGCAGTTTTCAGTACATCTGTATTTAGATTCGCATATTTCAGTTGTTGTTTAAAATACTCTTTACGCGCCGCATAGAGCCCGGGCCAGGCAATGCTTTGCGTTACACCGATTTTCAGCAGACCGGCCTTATCCGATGGACGATAGTCTTCATTTTCTGCAAAGATCCCTGTCTTGGGAATTTCGGTTGCCGTTTTGACATTAAAACCTGCTCCTGCGATCTCGGCCTGATTGATCTGAAACTGGCGATTGCTCTTCAACGCAGTTTCCACAGCTTCTGCAACAGAAATACGTTCCTGGCCAATCACCACCTGAGATCCCAAGGTCATAAATAAGAAAATAAGTACTGTAACAAAGGTCTTAGCACCGCTACTTCGTTTCATATTCCATTTAGAATTAAAAATTATATACAATAGTGGCAACACAAACAAGGTCAGAAAAGTTGCTGTTACCAGTCCTCCAATAACCACGGTAGCGAGAGGTTTCTGAACTTCCGCTCCCGCACTGGTGCTGATTGCCATCGGCAAGAAGCCCAAGGAAGCCACGGTTGCCGTCATAAGCACAGGGCGTAAACGCGTTAAAGTCCCCACTTTAACACGCTGAAAGATATCGTTAACGCCCTCTTTGTTCAGCTGATTGAATGTACCGATCAAAACAATACCATTGAGTACAGCAACACCAAAAAGTGCAATAAAACCGATACCGGCACTGATGCTAAAAGGCATTCCGCGCAACATGAGTGCAAATACTCCACCAATGGCGCTCATTGGGATTGCTGTAAAAATCAACATCGCCTGTTTAAAGGAATGAAAAGTGAAATACAGCAACATAAAAATAAGTAGCAATGAAACAGGCACAGCAATCAGCAGGCGTGAACTCGCTTTTTGAAGATTCTCAAACTGGCCGCCATAGGTGAAATAATATCCTGCAGGAAGCTTCACATGTGCAGCTAATTTTTGTTGAATATCTTTTACCACAGTTTGAACGTCACGCCCTGCTACGTTAAAACCGATCACAATTCTTCTTTTGCCCGCTTCACGGCTGATTTGGGCTGGCCCCAACTTATAATCGATGGTAGCCACTTGAGAAAGCGGTATCTGTGTGCCGGTATCTGTAGGAATCATCAGATTACGCACATCATCAATACTATTTCGATGCGTTGTATCTAATCTCACGACCAGATCAAAACGGCGTTCATTTTCATAAATCTGTCCAGTACTACGGCCCGCAAAAGCCGTACTCACCACATCATTGACATCCTGAATGGTCAGACCATAATTAGCAATCCGTGTACGGTCGTAAACAATATTGATTTGCGGCAGGCCGGATACACGTTCAACCTGTGTTGATGTTGCTCCTTCAACCGACTGGATCTGAGCTGCAACCACAGTAGCATATGCAGCTAATGAATCTATATTTTCGCCAAAAATTTTTACAGCTACATCTTGACGAACTCCTGTCATCAATTCATTGAAACGCATCTGAATAGGTTGGTTTTTTTCAAAGAATACCCCGGGAATAATTTCGAGCTTTTCAAGAATAGCCGCTCCTAATTCTTCATAAGACCGCCCAGACTTCCACTCTTTCTGAGGTTTCAATACAACCATTATATCGGTTGCTTCTGGTGGCATAGGATCTGTCGGAACCTCAGCGGCCCCTGTCTTGCCGACTACCATTTTAACCTCAGCAAACTCTTTGATAATACGGGAAGCCTGCATGGAAGTTTCAATACTCTGTGAAAGTGAGCTTCCTTGCGGTAAAATACAATGGAACGCATAGTCACCTTCCTGCAACTGTGGAATAAACTCTCCCCCCATATGCTTAAAACAGAAAACGGATAATGCAAAAATTGCAAAAGTCAAACTCACGATCAGGTACTTAAATCGAAAAGCTTTTTGCAATAGAGGTTCATAAATACGCTGCAGTCCCCCAATCATGCGGTCACTGAATGTTTTCTTGTCGCTGTGTTTTTTCGGCAAAAACAAAGCACACATCATAGGGATATAGGTTAACGAGAGAATCAATGCGCCGAAAATAGCAAACCCAACTGTTTGCGCCATTGGGCGGAACATCTTTCCTTCAACACCCACCAATGTTAAAATCGGAATATAAACGATTAAGATGATAATTTCCCCAAAAGCTGCACTTGTACGGATCTTAGACGCGGATTCGAATACCTCATGATCCATCTCCGCTTGGGTCAATTTCTCTGTCGACTTCCGCAGGCCTAAATGATGCAGCGTAGCTTCCACCACAATCACAGCCCCGTCGACAATCAGACCAAAATCTATAGCACCCAAACTCATTAGATTCGCACTGACACCAAAAACATTCATCAGTCCAAGTGCAAACAGTAGCGCCAGGGGAATCGCCGAAGCAACAATAAGACCTGCCCGCAAATTGCCAAGAAATAGCACCAGCACGAATATCACGATAAGCGCACCCTCGATTAAGTTTTTTTCAACAGTACTGATCGCACGTCCGACTAGATCCGTGCGGTCTAAATAAGGTTCTATAATGACATCATCGGGTAAGGATTGCTGAATAGTTGGCAGTTTCTCTTTCACCCTATTGACCACCTCATTACTGTTTTCACCTTTCAACATCATAACAACACCACCCACGGCATCCACCTCACCATTATAGGTCAGGGCGCCATAACGCACAGCATGACCGAAACGTACATCAGCAACATCTTTCACATAAATCGGTATGGAGCCTGATTTACGAATAGCAATATTTCTTACATCATCAAATGAGGTAGCCAGACCAATTCCGCGAATAAAATAAGCATTTGGCTTTTTATCGATATAGGCCCCTCCAGTATTCTGATTGTTTTTCTCCAAAGCTGTAAATATCTCGGGAATAGTGATATTCATCGCTTTAAGCCGATCGGGATCAACAGCTACTTCATATTGTTTAAGCTCACCGCCGAAACTATTAACCTCTGCAATTCCCGGGGTTCCATAAAGCTGACGGGCAACGATCCAGTCTTGCATAGCTCGCAAATCTTTTGCATCGTATTTCTTGTCACTTCCCTTTTTGGGATGGATAATATATTGATATACTTCGCCCAATCCGGTACTTACGGGAGCCAATTCAGGTTTACCAATGCCTTTGGGAATTTGATCGACCGCTTCATTTAAACGCTCACCAATCAATTGACGGGCAAAGTAAATATCGACGTCCTCGTCAAAAACAACCGTAATGACAGACAATCCAAAACGTGAAATACTCCTAATTTCTTCTATTTTTGGAACAGTTGCAATACGCTGTTCAATCGGAAAAGTGACCAATTGCTCCACTTCCTGGCCTGCGAGTGTCGGGCAAGATGTAAAAATCTGAACTTGATTGTTGGTAATATCGGGGACAGCATCTATAGGTAGTTTTGTTGCGCTCCATACTCCCCAAATGATAAGTAACAAAGTCATTAAACCAATAACAAACTTGTTCTTAATGCTAAATTTTATAATATGATCTAACACAATTATACGAGATTAATACTTAAATAATCGCTCATTCTTATTGGAGTAAACACAACAAGCGAACTCCAACAACAAAACCCAATAAAGAACAACATGCATTCTCTATCAATTCGGTTTTGAAATATTTACAAAAAATTAAGCATTAACCTTCGGCGGTTGCCAGATGCTTCCACAATAGCTGGAAACAATTTTGGTATTGAGGACTGGTATACGATTGTCAAAATAAATAGAAACCGGCACGCCGGCTATTTCCGGAAATTGATAAGCATAAGCTGTTATATTTCCGCTACAACAATTGCAATAACAGAAAATTGAACACGCATCAGATGCATCATCACCATGGTTGTGTGTTTGATTGAGCTTTGCTTCCATAGCAGTCTCTTCACAGCGATTTTTCGAATCGCTGCACGGGACAAAGGAAAGTCCCAGAATATAGCCAATCAATATGAAGACTGTTAACCTCATGGATATACAAATCTAAGAAATTAAATTAAAATCCTCTCTCTTCACTGAAAAATCCTCTTGGTCCTGATGAACTTTTGCTATCGATCAAACCTATTTTGGCTTCCTGACTTGGGGAAGTTATTAAACCATCACTGAACGATCACCGAAGAAACACTGTTAAAACACAAAATTTGGTGCAGCGTTGATCTTTGGTTCTGCACCTTGACATGAACATAAAAAGAATAAGCTACAAGCAAAATTGTAAACAAAAATTGTCGGCATACGCCTATTTCAAGGCCAAATCGATGATCTTTACTACAGAGCACTTAGAGAATAGACTGCAGACGCTGTGTAAAATCCGCTATCTTCGAAAGACTCAGCTGCTTCATGACCTGATACAAATGTGTTTTGAACATATTGATCGTATGTTTGCCGCCTGCTGCACCTAACGCGCCTACACCATACATAAAAGGCCTTCCCATAAAATTGAATTCTGATCCGACCGCATGGGCACGCGCCAAATCAACACCCGAGCGAATCCCACCGTCCAACATGATTTTAATATTCTTTTTATATTCGGGATTACCAGCCAAACGAATTAATGAATTGATCGAAGACTCACTTGCGTCTAGCTGTCGTCCACCATGATTTGAAACAATCACACCATCAACCCCCAATGCGATGGAAGCCTGCATATCTTCATCTGTTGCAATTCCCTTCAGCACCAACGGGCCTTTCCATAGGTCGCGTATTGCTTTAATCTTTTCAACATCAACTTTACCCGTAAATGTCTTATTCATAAACTGTCCCAGTTGGGCCAAGTCAAGACCTTTTTCCATATAAGGTTTTAAAGTCGCAAAAGAAGGAATACCATGTCTTAGCGTTTCAATACCCCAAGTAGGACATGCAAATGTTTGCAAAATATTTGAAACGCTCATCTTAGGCGGCATGGACAATCCACTTTTTATTTCACGATACCGAAGTCCGAATGCCGGTACGTCGACCAATACCACCAATACAGGACATTCAACAACCTGTAAACGCTTAATAATGTCATCTCGCAATTTATTCTCGGTAGGATGATAGAGCTGAAACCATGCTTTCCCATCTGACACTTCGGCAATACGCTCAATACTACTTGTCGATACGGTGCTTAAAATATAGGGAATATCATTTTCTGCAGCCGCTTTCGCAAGAATTTCCGGCGCATTCGGCCACATCAATCCTTGAAGTCCAATGGGCGAAACACCAAATGGCGCGCTATAACGCCGACCAAACAATTCGACAGAAAGATCTATTTCATCGCTCGCTAATAGGTATTGCGGTTTTAACAAAATGTTATCAAAATCGTTTTCATTTCTAGCGAGATTCAATTCTTCGTTTGCTCCTCCGGTCAAATAATCAAATGCAAATCGGGGAATCCTTTTCCTCGCTTTAATCTTTAGATCTTCCACAGAAGGATAATGCGTATTATATTCAAATTTTTGGCTCATGATTGATTTTTATTTACAAATAGTCTATAACTGCGCGCCAAACTTAGATAAAATGCATTTCAAATGCAAAATAATTATAACTATTATAAAAATTCAATCATGCCGTTGAAATAGAAATTATTGCTTTAAGCCGATATTATAAGGCTATGAGCCCATCGTTTTCTAAGCACAACACTCCACCTTAGCTCAATAATTTTTTCTGAAAACCAAAGCGAACAAGTCCCGCCGTATTCTTGGATCCTGTTTTCTCGATCAACTGTTGTCTATGCCCTTCGACTGTCCTTTTGCTTAAATAGATCTGCTCTGCTATTTCAGCATTCGTATGTCCTTGTGCAATCAATTCCAATACGGAAAGCTCCCGTTCAGAAATGTCATATCTGTTCATTATGGCGCTTCGATCCACATCCATATGGGTATATTTCGATAAATTTCTAATAATTTCAATACTCAGTGATGCACTAATATATTGTTCGCCTCGGACAACCTGCTGGATTCCGAAAAGGATTTCCTCAACATTAGAATCTTTTGACAAATAGCCATCGGCACCAAGGTTTAAAATTTCCTGAACTACCTGGATATTATCTTCCATGGATAAAACGATGATTTTTATGTCGACATACTTCTTTTTTACTGCTTGAATGAGCTGGATGCCATCCATCTGGTCCATATGAATATCTGTTAAAATGATATCTGGCTTCGATGAACTGTCTAAATATTCCATGGCTTTTTCACCATTTTCTACCCCAGCTATTACAGTGATGTCCTGTTGTGCCTCTAATATTAGTTGGAAACCGGATCGCACCAATGTATGATCATCCACCAAAAGCAACTGTTTCATAGCTTTCTGTATTTTCTTTTTAGTTTAGTTGAGTAACAGATTTTTGAAAGAAACAGCTTTCAGACCAAAAATGTTTTAATAAAAAAATGTTTGAGTAATTACGAACACTCGCCAATAACTCGATACATCAGAATTTAAGGATCATCATTTTTTTATTCGTTTCTAAAACTGCCTAATGGAAAATGGAGAAATGCTGCGATCGAATTGGATTATATAGGATCTTGATTTTCGCATTAAATACACAAAATATAAGTATTCCAAACACTAAGATCGCCACCAATGTTCACTTAGTAAACAAATAAAAATCAAGTATCAGTATTATGGAACACACATTCGACTACGTACACGAACTGCTTAATAGACAAATGGCCTTACGAGCCAAAATTGAGGAGAGCCCAATAGCCGGGGATATTAAAATGATTTACGGCCAAGATTTTTATCAAGAGGAAGTAAGAGCGACGGGTTTGGCGATGATTCGCGACGGTTGGGACGTAGAGGGCGAGCAACTCATACAGGATTATGTGGCAGAGCACTATCCAACGCGAACTAATGATGAGCTCATTTGGATTAATAAAATGATGCACCATTTGGAGGCAGTTACTGATACTTTTATCGACAACCTACAAGCTGCGGGCTATAAATGGCTACAGGGTAATGTGGACATGCCTAATGAAAATGTACTTTTTTACCCTGTTCACGAAATTGACGAATTTGGAGCATTATCTGCTAAATTAGGCATAAATAATCTGATAGACCTCAAGAATATTGACGAACTGAGAAATGTTCAGGGCTGGATTTATTACCGATATGGAAGTAAATAGCCTCCATTAGGCCGAAGTCACTTTTGAATCATAACGGATGGCTTCGGCTCTAACTATCTCTAAAAAACTACTTCTAAAGCATTCTATTTTTTGCACATTCTTCAAACCTACTTGAATGGAAATTACATAGGCATCTGCTGTAATGTCTTTTGTTAAAATTTTTACATCAAGATTGGGATCAATCTCCTCAAAAGAAGAAATGGTCTCTTTTAGCCATTTTTTCCAATCTTCGATGTTTCGGGCGGTAATGATAGTTAGCTGAAGGTTCAAGCGGATATCAGATTCGTCAAATGTCCAATTGACTAATCGGCCAGAAAGCAAGTCACCATTGGGTATAATTACTTGAGCACCCTGATCGGTCAGCAAGGTACTAGATCGGATTCCGACTTGCATGACTTGCCCTTTTTTGTCTGCAAGTTCTACATAATCGCCAACTTTAAATGGCCGCTCAAATACTAAAATAACACCTGAGACGAAATTGTTGATTATATTTTGCAAGCCTAAGCCTATACCAACACTCAATGCGCCTATAATGACGGTCAGTTTGTCAACTCCCAATCCGAGGATACGTATTCCTATAAGGAAGCCAATAATGAAAATTACGACGCGCACGAGCGGCAACAATGCATTAGGACGCTGATTTGCTTTTGAATTCGGCCGATCTAGAAGATCCTTTAAGTTCTTTTGAATCCAGTTCGCGGACCATATCACTACAAAAGCCAAAAGAACATCTCCATATGTGTAGGTTACACTACCGACCGTATGCGTGCTATTCAACAGCCGGTCACCTAACCGACGTAGCTCACTCGTAATATGCAAAGTGTTAGCCCAGATGATAATCCCTATTAAAATAGAAAAAAAACCAGTTATTCGGTGCAATGCCGCAATCAATTTTTGCTTATCAAAACGATTTATAAATTGGTCTTTTTTTGAGTTTTCATAAGAATTAACCACATCATGGGCGAGCATATCACGGAATGCACGCATGGATAATGTTTGCAAGAATCCTACAGCGACTGCAATATTGAATGTGCGTGCTAAGTTTAGAAAACCGAAAATATTAAATATAATCGCACCGACACCAAAAGATAGTAGTAGCCACCGCACAGTAGGTCCTACGTGCGTAAATGGTATTTTTCCATCCCTACTGCACCGTAGCGCCCAAAGTAAACGGATACCCACCAAATTGACAATTACAACAATGATCCGTGAAATCCAATCTGTATCTAAAATTAAATTGCTGACCAAAACCGCAGTATAATAAAAGAAAATGGAGTGCCAGACCTTAATTTGTACATCGGACGAGGCGGCACGTATCAGTACGTATAAAAATCCAAATACAAGTAGATAGGTCATTTCCAGTACAAACACTGAAATTCTAAGCGAGGTTAAGGGTAGTAGAATGAGGAAGAAAACGGCAAATTTCAGAATGGGAATCCACCAAGGTTGATCGCGATGTAAGGGTAAAGCTTCATCCGCCCCCACTGCGCTCTTTCGCATTTTATATAACCAATAAAAATAGGCAAAGCTGAATATAATCAGCAGAAAGCGACCATCCCATCCAGTGTCATAGTAACTTTGCGAGAAGCCATCCTGTTCGAGATTCTTTTGTATAATATGTCTCCAATGAAACCAAGTGGCAATATTTGAAGCTGCTCGAACCAGCTTCTCTTGCTGCTCGGCCTTATCACTAAGATCCTTCATATCCAACAGAAGTGATTCAATATCCCGCCCTAAAGTAGCAGCACTATCTTGAATCGCGCGCCAAGAAGTTGCGGTAGAATCCTGAGGTACCGTCTGTTTTTGCAGGATATTTACTTTCTTCTGTAAAGAAAGCAATGTGGGTTTTACAAATTGTATGTACTGTTGTACTTGATTTGGAACGACTAATTCATTGTTTGTTCTTTGCCAAGCCACCCTCCGTTTTACACTGTCAAACTCCACATAAGAATGGTCAACCTCACTACGCCATTTTTCGAGAAAGTTTCTCGCCGAAGCAAGTGGGTTTTTAGGTAATGAATCGAGTAAAGCTATCGAATCCTTGGTTCTTAAAACAGAATCAACTTTTTGAGCGTACAATGTAGATATGAATAAGCTGAGTTGAATCAACAAAATTAACTTTAGTACAGTACAGTTTATCGCACCCTTAATAGTTAGCATACTCCTTATTTTTTTTTATTATATGTTTACTAGAATTTTACCTGCGAAGCCGCCGCTGTGAGTTATTGACAATACACTTTTAATCTGAAGGTTTGTCCCTGTCTAAGTTATCCAACGGTATCCCCTGTTCCTTACTTTTATCATTTTCCTTGTTCATATCCTGCGGCCGGCTTCGATGGATGTTGTCCAATGGAAGGCCGCTTTGTTTGGTTATTGTGTCGGTTTTATATTCTACTTCGCTATGCTTGTTGGCGTCACCGCACGCGGTCGACGCAGCTGCAATTAAAATTGCTAAATACGTGTATTTTACCATTATCTTCTATTTAATAATTTAACCTTCTGCTGTTTCGTTATGTGGCGGTTATCGTCCACTCAAATAATATCTAACGTAGATACTCTTTAATTAATGAATATAATCTTTAGGTATAACGTATGCGGGAGGCATCTCAGGGGTAGCGATTTTTAAATTGAGTACTTCTACCTATTACTGATGTGCCTAATACGTTTTAAACACTGATCGACAAACTACTCGATTTAGTTAACTGTTATAAAAAAAAGCAGACTACATGATTCACTTAGATAATCCACCTGAAGAT
The DNA here is from genome assembly GCF_002429765.1 of Sphingobacterium sp. UBA5996. NCBI lineage: Bacteria > Pseudomonadati > Bacteroidota > Sphingobacteriia > Sphingobacteriales > Sphingobacteriaceae > Sphingobacterium > Sphingobacterium sp. UBA5996. The sequence goes on along the minus strand of NZ_DJAS01000032.1, from coordinate 2,700 downwards.
TGCCTTAGGTTCTTCCGGGATACCCTTCAACTTCTACAGCAGAGTAATAGCCAATTTATGGTGGGCGGAGCCTTAGCAATGTTCCACTATACGGGAATAATAAGGCCCACAAAAGATCTCGATATATTTTGCAAGAGCAGTGAATATCCAAAAATTCTTAAGCATTTTGCCGCCAATGGCTATCAAACAGAATTGACGGATGTTAGGTGGCTAGCGAAGATCTACAGGGATCCTTATTTTATCGATATTATTTTTGATAGTGTCAATCACTATTGTACGGTTCAGCAGGATTGGTTCGACAGAGGGCCAGAAGGAATCCTTTTTGACACGAAGGTGCGCTACATACCAGCAGAAGAGTTGGTTTGGTGTAAGCTCTATGTACAAAACAGGGAGCGACATGATAGCGCTGATATCAATCACATTTTGTTAAAACATGGAAAAAAGCTTGACTGGAATCATTTATTGGCACGCATGGATCAGCATTGGCATCTGTTACTTGCACAAATACTTATTTTTCAATTTACGTATCCACATGATTATCGCGACATTATCCCAAAAGACCTATTCGACGAGCTTCTCATGCGCGCAGCGGGTCAGTATGAATTACCCCCATGCCTCGAAAAAGTATGCTTGGGGCCGCTAATTGACCAAACGCAATACGAGATTGACATTAAAGAATGGGACTATAAATCGTATACTATAAAAACTGTTTGATATGACCAAAACAACGATAGCCGCCTTGGGTGATATACATATGAATGTAAATCAGCAGGGAAAATGGAAAATAGCTTTTGAAGAAATTTCAGAAAAGGCCAAAGTCCTACTATTATGTGGTGATTTAACCGACACTGGCGATGAAGAAGAAGCGGAGTTACTTGTCTCAGAACTGCAGTCCCTAAAAATTCCTGTGCTGGCAGTATTAGGTAACCACGATTATGAAAAAGGACGACAGAAACAGATCCGCCAGATTTTGATTGATAATAAAATTACTGTTCTGGACGGCGAAGCCATTGTAATCGAAAATATTGGATTTGCGGGCGTGAAAGGTTTTGGTGGTGGATTTGACCGCTACATGTTATCAATGTTTGGCGAAGACGCCATGAAAAGTTTTGTTCAGGAAGCTGTCAATGAGTCTTTGCTGTTGGATCGCGCGTTGGCGCGGCTTGAGCAAGAACATGCGGATATAAAAAAAGTCGCTTTGCTCCATTACGCACCTATAGCAGAGACTGTATTAGGAGAACCCGAACAGATCTATCCATTTTTAGGCTCTACACATTTAATGGAGCCGCTGCAACGTCGTAAAGTCTGCGCTGCCTTCCACGGGCATGCACATGCTGGAAAATTCAAAGCTTTATCGCCCACCGGAATACCGATTTATAACGTAGCAGTTCCTGTCCTGAAAGCTCATCATGGAAACGAGATTGCCTACGCTCTTATTGATATTTAGCGAGATAAGTGGTTCATTCGTTATTTTAAGATTGGGGATTTAGATTTAATCAAAGCAATTTAGAAACAGACTAGCCGAAATGTCCACGCTTAAATTATCTTATTTAAAACTTTAAATGATTTAGATCCGTTATATAAAAGTAAATAAAGAATATTAGTAAAATTTAATTACATGGAAAATTTAAAGAATAAGCGGATCGCCATATTAGTTGCGGATGGATTTGAAGAAATTGAACTAACAAGCCCTAAAGAAGCACTGGAAAACGCGGGTGCAAAGACGGACATTATATCGCCTGTTAATGGAAAAGTCAGAGCAAAGAGTGGAGATGAGTGGTCAAATGATTATCCAGTCGATGTTGCTCTCCAAGAAGCAGAGGAGGATCGATATGATGCATTACTTCTTCCCGGAGGAGTAATAAGTCCCGATAAATTGAGGACAAATAAAACGGCTATTGCCTTGATCAACGCGTTTTGGGAACGGGATAAACCGATTGCAGCAATTTGCCACGGGCCACAATTGTTGATTAATGCAGATTTGGTACGTGATAAAAAGATTACCTCTGTCGCAGCCATTCAAATGGATCTTATTAATGCAGGTGCATTATGGGAAGACAGTGAAGTTGTAGTCGACGATAAACTCATCACAAGTCGTACACCCGATGATCTGCCGGTTTTCAATAAAACTATCATTCAAGAATTTGCGGCGGATAGGAAGAATAAAGGGTAATAGTACGATCCGATAACGTACTTAAACAGCCAACTATTAAATGCTGCAACATGTTCAGTCTATAAATAACAATAAACACGGACATTATGAATACGACAAAAAATTCAAGCCGTACGAATGCTAAAGGGCAGTCGCACGACAAAGGTAACGACAAAGGAAAAATATCAGTTACAGTGACTGGAAGCAAAGCTTCTTCGTCCAAAAGTTCACGAAAGGAAAACGCAGATAAAACAAAAGCTGAACTCTTAGAAATGGCGAAGAAAATGGAAATCACTGGACGTCATGATATGACTAAAGACGAGTTAATCAAAGCCATTGACAAACATGGAAAAAAATAGCACTATTTTAAATGTATAGCGCTGATAATAAAAAGGCCCGCAGAATTGAGGGCACTGAAAAAGTCCCGTTTTAGATTGGGCAAAAAAAAGGAGTGGGAAATAACAGTTTTCTGCTCCTTTTTTCGTATCTTAAATTAGTCTTTAACAGACATCAGGATGCTTTCTACCCAACAAAAAATACAGTTCAGT